>JAIFMT010000230.1 GCA_020048295.1 Rhodoferax sp. | reverse complement strand
TGTGCGTGAAGACGGGCGCTGGCGCTACATAGACGGCCAGCTACAAGAGCCCGCATGAGGCCACCCGATGCCTTGCCAGCTCATGGATTTTTACACTTTTTGTAGCTGCTAGCGCTTACTGTTATTGGGCTAGAGGCATATATCATGCATAAATCGGACGGCGTTGCGCAAGTGGTTCTGGCCACGCTGAACGCCAGGTACATCCATGCCTCGCTGGGTTTGCGCTATCTGCTGGCCAATCTTGACCGGCATGGCGGCACCGGGCTGCGGGCGCAGGCGCTGCTGCGCGAGTACACCATTTCCCGCGCCGCGCACGAGGTGGTGGCCGATTTGTTGGCCACGCTGGGCCCGGCGCAAGCATCCGGGCTGCCCGAGTCACCACCGCTCACCCTGGCCCCATGCGAACCATCGCGCTGCGCCAGCACTCGGCAGCCGATCGTCGGTTTTGGTGTTTACATCTGGAACGTGACCCAGACCACCGAGGTCATTCGCCTGCTCAAGGCGGCGCGACCCGATGTGGTGGTGGTGCTGGGTGGTCCCGAAGTCAGCCACGAGACCGAACAACAAGCCATCACGCAGCTGGCTGACCATGTGATCACCGGCTGGGGCGAGGTGAGCTTTGCCAGACTGTGCCGCGCCGTGCTGGACGGTCAGCCGCCGCCGGGCAAGATCATCATCGGTGAGCAGCCCGCGCTGGCCGAACTGGAACTGCCCTACGCCGAGTACAGCGACGCCGACCTGGCGCACCGGCTGCTGTACGTCGAGGCCTCGCGCGGCTGCCCGTTCAAGTGCGCGTTTTGCCTGAGCGCGCTCGACCAGACCGCCTGGGCTTTTGCGCCAGAGCGCGTGCTGGCAGCGCTTGAGGATTTGTACCAGCGCGGTGCGCGCAACTTCAAGTTTGTGGACCGCACCTTCAATCTGAAAATTGAGCACTCGGCACGCATCCTGCAGTTTTTTCTGGACAAACTGGCGCAATCCAGCCCAAGCGACGCACCAGCAGAGCACCACCGCGCTGCGCCGGACCACGCAGCGCGACCGCTTTTTTTGCACTTTGAGGTGATTCCTGACCATCTGCCCGAGCGTCTGAAGGCGTTGCTGGCACAGTTTGCGCCCGGGGTGCTGCAGCTTGAAGTGGGGGTGCAAAGCTTCAACGTGGCGGTGCAACACACGATTTCGCGCCGCCAGGACAACGCCACCACCGAGGCCAACCTGCGCTGGCTGCTGGCGCACAGCCACGCGCACCTGCACGCCGACCTGATTTTTGGCTTGCCAGGCGAGTCGCTGGCCAGCTTTGCCGCCGGCTTTGACCGCCTGCTGGCGATCGGTCCGCACGAAATCCAGCTCGGGCTGCTCAAGCGCCTGCGCGGTGCGCCCATCACCCGACTGGCACAGATGCATGGGCTGGTGTTTGCTGCCGAACCACCCTACACGGTGCTGCAAACCGGCGTGCTGGATGCCGCCAGCGTACAAGCTTTTGCGCGCTTTGCCCGTTACTGGGATTTGCTGGCCAACTCCGGGCGCTTCACGCAAACCCTGGCGCTGTGGTTGCAACCCGACCGGGTGGATCCCGGCCAGCAGTCGCCCTTCTGGCGTTTCATGCAACTGTCTGAACGGTTGTGGCAGCGCCTGGGCAGCACCCACCGGCTGACGCCAGAGGTGCTGCTGCAGGCCTTGCTGGATGAACTCAGCGGCGCGCTGCCGCTGCAGCCACTGCGCCAGGCCTTGCTGGCTGACTACCAGACCAGCGGTGCGCGCGCCAACCCGAAGGCGCTGCATGGGCTACTGCCCAGGCCCGCAGCACCCATTGCCCGGGTCAAGCGGACCCTGGCAACCCGTCAAGCGCGACATCAGCTGCCCTAGCGCCTTGGCGCAGTTCTATCAGATGTTGCCGATCGCCCCCCTTTCCCTGATCGACCCGAATGGCCAGGCGCGCAGCGGTCGCTTCGTTGGCATGACGGGTGACATCTGCTGGGCACAGCTGGCCCCGCCGCTGGCGCGCAGTGCCTGGTGGCGCCGCTTTCACCACAAGCGCTGGCTCTATGTGGCGCTGTCGAGCGAGCGGTTCTTTTGTGCTGTGGCTTTGGTTGACGTGGGATGGAGCAGCACCGCCTTTGCCTATGTGTTCGATCACCGGCTGCGGCGCTTCGTTGCCTCGTTGTCGCAAGACGGCTTGCCGGGTTGGGGTGCCCGGCTGGCCGACCGTTGCGGTGCGGGTGCCTGCCATCAGTTTCATTTTGGCGGACATCATATTGATTGCCGACATCACTTGGATCGCGGCATTTATCAGCTGCAAGTGCGCAGCCAGGGATTTGAGATTGACGTGGATTTTGACGACGACGGCGCGCTGCTGCTGGCGGTAGGCCCGGTGGCGGGCGGTGTCATGCATGCCACGCAGAAGTCGTCTGCCTTGCCTTTGCGTGGCGAGCTGCGGCTGGGTGACGCGCGTCATGACCTCACCGGTGGTGTTGCCAGTTTTGATTATTCCAACGGCTTGCTGGCACGCAATACCGCCTGGCGCTGGGCCAGCGCCCATCAGCCAGGGCTGGGCTTTAATCTGCAGGCAGGCTATTTTGGCAATCAGGAAAACGCGCTGTGGCTGGACGGCCAACTGATCCCGTTGACGGCAGCGCAATTTGATTTCAACCCGGCCGATCCAATGGCGCGCTGGCAAGTGCATACCGACGATGGTTTGCTGGCCCTCGATTTTTATCCCCTGGGCTTGCGCCGCGAAGACAAAAACCTGCTGCTCGCCGCCAGCCGTTATGTGCAGCCCATCGGGGTCTTCAGCGGCTGGGTCAAGGCCGCAGCGGATGCCGCTCCCCGCGCGGTACGCGATCTGGTGGGCGTCACCGAAGACCACCAGGCACGTTGGTAGCGTTGCCGTGCAGCGCCTCGGTGTCGATCAGAATTCTGCGCGCACCCACCCCTTCTGAACTTGTAAGGGTTTTTCACCGCTAGCCCTTACGCAGCAAGCGCAAGCAGCTATTATTTCTATAACTGTCCCGGTGAAGTCAAGGTGCGCGGCTGGCGCTGCCGCCGGACATCAGCGCCGGGCTGCGCGGTGTCGGCGTCGCCATGCCAGGCCAATCCAGGCCCAGCGGATCAGCAGGTTGGCACTCCACATGAACGCCAGACCAAACAAGATGTCGCTCAGAAAATGGTCGCCCATGGCCATGCGCAGCAGCCCGATCAGCAGGCCGCTGGTGACCCCGATCAGCAGCCAGCGCCGGCGCCGGCGCGTGCTGCCCAGCAGTCCGACCCCGGTGAGCGCAAACCCGGTCGCCGCGTGGCCGCTGACAAACGAGCAATTGCGCTTGCATTGCCGGGCCGGTTGCAGTGGCGAAGAAAAGCTGGCGCTGCCGCCAAACTCGGCCACGGCATGTGGGCGCGCCCGACCCCATTGGTTTTTCAGCGCCTCATGCACCAGCAAACCCAGCCCCAGCACCAGCGACAACGCCAGCAGGCCGGCGCTGCGCCGCAGTCGCGGCGATATGCCGGCGCGCGGGTAGCGCGCCAGCAGCAGCACCGCCAGGGTCAGCAACAGCAGGGCGCGGCCAAGCCAGGGAATCACATCGTTGATGGCCTGCAGCACGGGGCCAACCTTGAAGCCGGCGCCGGCGCTGTAAAACAGGGCGCTGACCCACAAGTCCAGACCCGGCCACAGGCCAAACAGCAGAATCAGTGCGGCCCACAGGCCAAACAAGGCGGCGCGTTCGGTGTCGATGGATTTCATGGCGCGGTAGGCCCAGGGGCGGTGCGGCGCAGCAGCCACAAGCCCAGGCGCACACGGCCACTGCGCGCCTGCGCCAGCAGTTCGGCAGCGCCGTAAGCGGCCACCAGTTGCGCCGGGGGCGGGTTGGTATCAAGAAACAGCAGCGCGTCGTGCGCGGCGGTGTTCAGCGGGGTCATCAGTTCAAAGTGGTGTTTGGCGGGGCCGCCGGCGCGCCACGACTGCAGCGTGGGCGGCTGCTCGCGCCAGGCATAGGCGGCCTGCACCAGCACGTCGCGCTCCACGGTGGCCACCACCAGGCCGGGGTGCGCCTGCCGCGGGGCATCAAGTTGCTGCAATACCACATCCCAATAGCGGGTCTTGTGCCAGAAATCCAGCGGCCGGTAGGCACCATCGCGCGGGCCGGTGTGCCACCAGCGCAAGTCATGGCTGAGCGCCACGGTGGCGGTCAAGCCAAACGAGACCAGCAGCGCCAGCAGCGCGCGCCGGCCATGCTGCGGGTGCGCTGCCAGCCACAAACCCGCCGCCAGACACAGCCCGGCCAGCGACGGCGCACTCCAGTTCAGCTGCGCACCGCCTTTGAGGGCTTGCAGCAGCGCCAGGCCTTGCAACGGCAGGGCAAACGCCAGCGCCCACCCCACGGGTTCGCGCCATGCTGCCGGGGCCACCGCTTCGGCAGTGCGGCTGGCACCCCAGCGCCAGTGCAACAAAGCGAGCAGCAGCACCAGCCACAGGGCCGGTCCGGTCAGCAACAGTTGCCCGGCCAGGTAGTCGCCAAGCGACTTGAGCAGCGCGGCAGCACCGGCCCCGGGTGTCTGGCTGGCGCGTACCGTGATGTCCAGCGTGTGCTGCAAGGTGGGCCAGTGGTGGTTCGCGTTCCAGGCCAGATGCGGCAACAGGCACAGCAGGGTTGCCAGCGCAGCCACCGCTGGCCCGGCCAGCAAGCCCACGCGTTGCCGGCGGTCAAGCGGCTGGTGCCACAGCTGCCTGGCCGCCAGCAACAGCACCCAGGCCAGGCTGGGCAACAAGGCCAGCGCGGTGTATTTGGCCAGCAGTGTGACCCCCAGCGCCAGCCCGGCTGCGGCCCACCAGGCCAGCGCGCGCCAGCGTGGCAGGCTGGCGTGTGCGGCCCGGTTGGCATCCTGCAGCGCTTGCCAGGTCAGCGCCATGCACACGGACCAGCCCAGCAACAGCGGCGCATCGGTGGTGGCCACCAGCCCCAGCAGGCCCGAGGCCGGAGTGGCGGCCAGCAAGGCACCGGCCCAGATGCCCGCGCGCAACGAATACATGCGCGTGCCCAGCCAGACCAGCACGCCTGAAGCCGCCAGCCAGCAAATCATGGGCAGCAGCCGGATGCCCACAACGCTGTCGCCACACACCAGCGTCGAGAGCCGGATCAGCGCAGCAATAACCGGGGGTTTGGAGTAGTAGCCCCATTGCAGGTCTTGCGACCAGACCCAGTACTGCGCCTCGTCCACGTGCAGCCCGGCCCCGCTGGCCAGCACCGTCCACACCCGAAAACCCAGCAGCAGCGCCAACGCCGCCAGCAGGCCCAGCGGCCAGCTTTGGGAAAGCGTCGCCGGTGTGCTGGATGCGCCGTGGCCTGGCTTCATTGGGCGGCTCCTGCAGGCGCACTGGCCCGCCCGGGCGCGCCCACCATCGCCAACCCACGGCTGGCAAACAGTGGCACCAGCGCCGCACCGGCGGGCTGGCGGTCAAGCCGGATCAGCGCAATTTCTCCGGCCACCGGCGCTCGCAACGCGGTGCTTTCTTGGCGGTAAAAGGCAAAGCTGGGCTGATGCAGTTGCCACTGCACGGTTTTGCTGCCCTGCGCGCGGGCCCAAACACCGGCATCGCGCACCGGCCCTTGCAGCGTCTGCCCCCACCACGGCACCACAAACAGGGTGAAATGGGCCAGCCCGATCACGCCAGCCAGCCACAGCCGCACGCCCGGCGTGGCCTTGGTGGGTTTCCAGGCCGCCAGGCCCGCCATCAACAGCAGCGCACCCAATGCCGCCCAGAGCACCGGCATGGCCGATGGCGCAGAGGCAAACAGCCCGGCCAGCCAGGCATCTTGCAACTGTGCGCCGAGCCGGCCGGCAGCGGCTGTGAGTGCAGCAATCAGCAGCACCAGCGCCGGCACCGACCACGCCAGCCCGCGCAGCACCGCCCGCTGCGGTGCAGGCTGGCTCAGCAGCCAGGCCATCAGCAGCGCCAGCGGCGCGCCGCCATACAGCGCGTAATGCGGCAGCTTGGTGCCCGACAACGAAAAAAACACCACCACAAAACCAGCCCAAAGCAACAAAAAACGCAGGCTGGGGTCTGGCCACAGCCGCCGCAGGCGGGTGACCAGCACCGCCAGCAGCAACGGCCAGGGCAACCACAGCAGCGGCAACACCAGCAGGTAATACAACAGGCTGCCGCCGTGCCCTTCCAGCGGGCCGCTGAACCGGTCGAGGTTGTGGCGCAGAAAAAAGCCGTCAATGAAGGCCTGGCCGTGTCGCCACAGCGCATAGCTGTACCAGGGTGCGGCAATTCCCAGCACGATCAGCCAGCCGCGCCAGTCGGCCAGCGCCTGGCGCAAGCGTTGGCCCCGGTCGGTGCTGAGCGACCACAGCAGCAAGGCGGCGCCGGGCACAACCACCGCCACCGGCCCCTTGGCCAACAAGCCCCAGCCGGCCCACCAGCAGGCCCAATGCAGATCAATGCGGCGGCCGTCAAGGGCAAAGCGCCACAGCCGCAGCCCCGTCAGTGCCAGCAGCAGGTTCAGCAAGGCATCGGCCGTGGCAGCGCGGCCAATCACCACAAAGCCCAGGCTGGTGGCCAGCAGAAAAGTGGCCGTCCAGCGTGCCTGCGCACCCCAGGCGCGTGCGGCGTATTGCCCCACCACCCAGGCGGTGGCCAGCGCGCACAGCGCAGAAGGCAGCCGCACCGCCCATTCGTTGATGCCAAAAATGGCCATCGAAGCCGCTTGCAGCCAATAGACCAGAATTGGCTTGTCAAACCGGTCGGCACCATTGAGGGTGGTGTGACCCCAGTCGTGGCTGCGCAGCATTTCGCGCGAGGCTTCGGCAAACGCGCCTTCGTCCACGTCAAACAGCGGCGCGCTACCCAGGCTGAGCAGATAAGCCAGGCACAGCAGGGCCCAGGCCAGCAGCAGAAGGCGCGGCGTGGGCTGCGGGCTGGCGCGTGGGGGCTGAATCACGGGATGCGAACGAAAGCAGATGGCGCGGTAGCCGCTGGCCTCAAACGTGCCAACTGGCGTTCTCGTCGGCGGGGCGGGAATCGTCCAGGGTGTGGTAGGTGCGGGCCTGGCCGCTGTCGAAATAGACCCGCGCCAGAATTTCGGCCAGCACACCGGTGGTCAAAAACTGCAGGCCGGCAATGGCACAGAAAAAACCCAGCCACAGCAGGGGCCGTCCGCCGACTACTTCGCCGCTGAGCTTGAGCAGGCCCAGATAGCCCAGAATGGCCATGCCCACAGCACCGACCATCAGCCCGATGGTGCCGAAAAAGTGGCCAGGGCGCGCGCCAAAGCGCAAAAAGTAATAAATCGACAGCAGGTCCACCAGCACCCGCACGGTGCGCGAGATGCCGTATTTGGATTCGCCAAATTGCCGCGCCTGATGGCTCACCGGCTCCTCGGCCATGCGCGATGGCGATGTCACGGTGGAGAGCCAGGCCGGAATGAAGCGGTGCATTTCGCCATACAGCCTGATTTTGCGCAGCACCGAGGTGCGAAACACCTTCAGGCTGCAGCCCAGGTCGATGAACTTCAGCCCGGTGACCTGGCTGATCAGCCGATTGGCCAGCCAGGACGGAATCTTGCGCAAAATCCAGCCGTCCTGGCGCTTGAGCCGCCAGCCCGCCACCATGTCCATATCCTCGCGGAGCAAGCGTGCCACCAGTTTGGGAATGTCGGCCGGGTCGTTTTGCAGATCGCCATCCAGGGTGGCAATGACATCGCCGCGGGCCGCATCAATGCCTGCCTGCATGGCCGCGGTCTGGCGAAAATTGCGCCGCAGCAGCAGCACGCGAATGTGTGCGCCCAGCGTGGCGGCGTGCTCTTTGAGCACTTTGCCGGTGCCGTCGGTGCTGCCGTCATCGACCACGATCAGCTCCCAGGGAAACGGGTAATCGTTCAGCGATTCGCAGACGCGGTCGAGCATCGGGCGGGCGCTCTCAACCTCGTTGTACATGGGAACGACAACCGACAAACGGTGCGGCGGCATGGAGATAAGTGGGGTGGTCATGGGGTAGATGCTACAGGGAGGCAACGCGGGTAATTCTGCGTGCTCCAGCCCAGCAGGCTGGCAAGGGTGGCAGACCCGATGGTAATCGCCAGGGCCAGAAAATGAACCAGCAGTGCCGCAGCGGCCAGGTCTTGCGGCGTGGCCTCGGTAAGGGTGCTGGGCAGCGCCAGCCATAACTGCACGCCAGTCCAGATACCTGCCTCATACGGCCCCAGCCCGGCGGGCGGCTGGGCTGGCAAGGCAGCGCCAAACTCACCTCCCAGCGCGCCGGCAAAAGCGGTTGCCGCCGAGGTTTGCGCCAGCATGGCCAACGGCAAACCCAGGGCGGCCAGCTTGACCAGCCAGTTGCTCACGGCAAAGGCCCAGGCACGCCAGCGCACCGCTGCCAGCGGCGCAGCACGAGCCGGCTGCACCCGCGCCACCGCCAGTTGCCACAACCACGGAAACAACCAGATGGCTGCCGCCAGTGCCAGCAAGGCCGCAGCAGCGCGCAGCGGCCAAGGCAGCGGCAGCCAGGTCAGGCAGGCCAGGCAGGCCAGCACGGCGACATCTTGCAGGCGCAATTTCAGCAGGCTCAAGGCGGCATCTGCCACGCTGACCCCGCCCTGGCGATGCAAGGCCCAGACATACACCGCTTCGCCGGCGCGCATGGGGGCAATCACCACCCAGGCGCTGTGGCGCACCAGCAAAGCCCAGGCGCTGTGCCAACGCAACTGCAACACGCCCGACCATTCCTCGCGCAGACGGCCGGCGCGCAACACATGGCTGCACACCATGCCGCACACACTGGTCAGCCAGACCCAGCCGGGTACTGCCTGCGCCTGTGCGGCCAGGCGCGGCCACGACACATCGCGCAGCAGCCAGGCCAGCAGACCGAAGGCCAGCACACTGCTGGCCAACATCCACACGGCTTTTTTCGTTCGGCTCTGGCCGCTCATGGGCGCTGTCCCGCGCGCCACCACAAATGCAGCCGCAGCAAGGCGCTGCCAATGGCCAAGACACCCAGACTGTGTTGCAGGCTCAGGGCCTGCGGGTAGCCGGTGTGATCGCCAAAACACAGCGCGGCCGCCAGCAGGTCAACCGCGCACATCCACAGCCAGCGATGCCGCAGGCGGCTACCACCAGGCGCAGCGGGCGTGCCCAGCAGCCGGCCAGCGCCATACCAGCACAGTGCGCCACACATCATGCCCAGCCCGCTGCCGACCAGCACGTCAGCCGGCCAGTGGGCACCCACGGCCACGCGCGACCAGGCCACCAGCGCAAACAGGGTGATCAGTGCAAGCAACCGCGGACGGGTGAGTTGATGCTGCTTTTTCAGCAGCAAAATCATCAGTGTGGCGGTGGCACCAGCGGCAGCGGCATGGCCCGAGGGCATTGACCCGCTGTGCAGCACGGGCGTGCCAATGACCGTGAACTCGCCCAGGCTCATGACCAGCGCCGGGCGCGCAACGCTGAACGCCGCCTTGACCAGCTGCACGCAGGCACCACCGGCAAACAGGGCCAACACGGCCCCCAGCGTGCCCTGACCGTTGCGCCGGTCCAAGGCACCCACCAGCACCAGGATCACCCAGCCAAAGCCCAACAGGGTCAGGTTGGCCCAAAGGGCATCGGGAAAGACCCGGTGCTGGTGAAAAAACCGCATCCAGGCCGGGCTGTCGGCCGCCCATTGCACCCAAGCGCCTGCCAGCAGCAGGCTGGCGGCCAACCCCCAAAACACCCGTTGCCAGGCGCGCACTGCCAGCGCAGGCGCGGCGGGCGGTGCGGTGCGGGTGTCGGTCAGGCAGGGGATGGTGTTGGCGCTGGGCTCAAGCATGGAGGCAAGGGGAAAGAGTCGCGCATTTTAGATACCTTTCCCAAGTCGCCCAATGCGTCAACGCGGCTTCCCCTGTTGCCCTCAGGGCAGCGTCACGCCGGCGCTGGTGATCACCACCTGGTTGGAGTAATCGCTGCGCGCCGGACGGGCAATGCTGCCCTTGGCCAGTACATAGTCCACAAAGCTTTGTGTGTAGAGCAGGTAGGTGTTGACGTAGCGACCTGCGGCAAACACCTTGCCCAGGGTGGTGTAGCCGTCTTTACCGGAGGCAATGTAGTCGTTGGTGACCAGCACATAGGTTTTGCTCAGGTCGATGGCGCTCCAGGCACCGGTGGTCTTGCTGCGCACCTGCACGTTGGTAATGCGCTGGCCCTTGGCCCGGCTCATGTCCAGGTCCCAGCGCATGCCGGCTGCGTAGGGGTGCGAGCCGGTTCCGCTGGAGGGGTTGACGATGTGGTTGTCCACCGCATCTTCCACTGCGGCCACCACTTCTGCGCCGGTCATGTCGAGTTCAACCAGCACGTTGGTGAATGGCAGCAAGGTAAAGGCCGAATTCATGCTCAGGCCGCCCGCGGCCACCGGCACGCGCACGCCACCGGCGTTTTGCAGCGAAAAGTCAGCGCGTTTGGCCGCGTTCAGGAAAGCCTCGGCCACCACTTGGGCCACATCGCTGCCGCGGGCCAGCGTATTGGCGGCTTCGCAACCGGCCGTGCCAGCGCTGCGGTTGGTGGACTCACCCGGCACGCGCACCAGGCACAAGGACTCGGTGGCCGTGCCAATGGGCTTGGCCTTTTCGGCGGATACCTGGTCGGAATATGTTTTCAGGCTGGCGGTGGCTGCGCTGTCGGGAGTCAGCACCTTGACTTGCGGCTGGCTGGCGGCCAGTTTGGCCACCAGGGCGGTGCGGTCAGCTTCGGCCAGGACTTGCCAGGCCCCGGCGGCATCCTTGCGTTTGAAGCTGTCGCCAATCAGCAGCGTGGCCTGGCCGCCACAGCTTTTAACCGCACCGGCTTGCGTGAACTGCACATTCATCAAGCCAGTGGCCTTGGCGTATTCCCAGGCTTGACCGATACACACGGTTTCGCCCGATTTGTTGGTGACGATGGTGGGGTAAGCGCCAGAGCTGGTCAGGCCCAGGGCGGTAAAGTCACCCAACAAGGTGTGCGAGTCGCCGCCAATGATCACGTCCACGTCAGTCAACTTGGCGGCCAGCGCCTTGTCGGCCACATAGCCCTGGTGGGTGATGGCCACAATGTGGCGGATGCCCTGGGCTTTGAGCTCGTCAATGGCTTTTTGTGCCGATGCGGCTTCCTCATTGAACTTGGTGCTGTCCAGCGGGCGCGACGAGTTGACGGTTTTGCTTGCCGTGGTCAGGCCGATCAGGCCGATCTTGACTCCGTCAATCTCTTTGATGACATAGGGTTTCAGATAGCTGCTGCTACTGGTGGCGGCCAGCGGTGTGCCGGTAGCGGGCACGATGTTGCTGGAGAGGGTTGGGGTCTTGCAGGTGCCCTGGCCAAGATAGTCGAGAAAGCCTTTGAACACCGCATCGCCATCGTCAAACTCGTGATTGCCAGGAATGAAGGCATCAAAACATACGCTGTTCATCATCACTGCATCAGCGGCCCCCTTGAAGAAGGTGTAGTACAGCGTGCCGGTCAGCGCGTCGCCTGCGTGGATTTTCAGCAGGTTTTTACTGCCGGCAAGCGACTTGTACATGGCGGTCTGGCGGGCAAAACCACCCAGTTCGACCTGCGTGGCCACGCCATCGAGCTTGAGTTCGGTGTTGGCAAACGCATCGAGTTGCGAATGGTGGTCATTGATGTGGGCAATATTGAGTTCGAGGGCCTTGAAGCTGGGTGCAACGGTTTCGTCATCATTGCCACCACAGGCGGTGACGAGCAGACCAAGGGCGGCCAATGCGCAAGCGCTGCGGGCGGCGCGGGAAACAGCGTGAACGTGAAACTGCATGAAAAGCCTCTGTGAAGTGAAACAAAAAGGCCAAAGGCTAGCCACCCACTGTGACTTCAATGTGACAGGGGTCCGCTGGGTGCCGATTCACGGCTGTGTCATACGCGGCACTTAAAAACGGGGATCTTTTTCCAACTCCAACACCCAGGTAAATGCCATGTACTCCTCTTCCCGTCGCGATTTTGTGATTCGTCTGGCCTCGTTGACTGCCTTGACTGGCGCGGGCGCTGCCCTGACCGCGTGCGGCGGCGGCGATGACCCCGAACCGCCACACTTTGACTACGGCGTGGCCAGTGGTGACCCGCTGGCTGACCGGGTCATTTTGTGGACGCATGCGCAGTTTGTCGGTTCGGTGGAAGACGTGCCATTGACCTGGGAGGCTGCCAGTGATGCAGCTTTCACAGCTGTGATTGCGTCAGGCAATGCCAAAGCCACCGCCGCCACCGGCCACACCGCCAAGGTGGATGCCACCGGCCTGAGTGCTGGCAAAGACTATTACTTTCGCTTTCGTTGGAACCAACACAGCTCACCCGTGGGCAAGACCCGCACTTTGCCCGCCACCGGCGCAGCCAATCTGGCGCTGGCGGTGCTGACCTGCTCCAACTACCCAGCGGGCTATTTCCACGCCTACGCCGAGGCAGCCAAGTCGGCGGCCCAATACGCCGTGCACCTGGGTGACTTCATTTACGAATACGCCGCTGACGGCTATGCCAGTGCCGATGCCGCTGCGCTGGGCCGGGTGTCGCAACCCGCCACCGAGTGCATCACGCTTGACGACTACCGCAAGCGTTATGCCCAATACCGCTCTGACCCCGACAGCAAAACCTTCCACGCCACCCTGCCGGTGATCGCCGTCTGGGACGACCATGAAGTGGCCAATGACAGTTTTGACAATGGGGCCGAAAACCACACCGAAGGTGCCGAGGGCCGCTTTACCGACCGTCGCGCCGCTGCCGTACAGGCCTGGCACGAATGGCTGCCGGTGCGCGCACCCGATGCCAAAGACTTGCTGAAAATCTACCGCAGCTTTGACTTTGGTGGCCTGGCTGCCATGCACATGCTGGAAACCCGGCTGATCGGGCGCGACAAGCAAATCACTTTTACCGAGTTGCTCAATCCGGCCACCGCGGGTGCCGCCATGGCCACGCTGGCCTCCCCAAGCCGCAGCATGATGGGTGCCGAGCAACTGGCCTGGCTGCAAGGGCAATTCGCCGCATCAAAAGCCACCTGGCAGGTGCTGGGTCAGCAAGTCTTGATGGCGCGCATGGAATTTCCGGTGAGTGTGCTGACGGCGCTCAACCCGGACAACACCGGGGCGGATGCCGTGGCCGCTGGCCAACAGGCAATCACCGATTACCTGACCGCCAAGGCCACTGCCGCGCAAGCCCCCAGTATGCTGACCGACACGCAAAAAGCCTTGCTCAACCCGGCCGTCAACCCGCAGCTGGGCTACAACTTAGATGCCTGGGACGGCTACCCGGTGGAGCGTGAAATCGTGCTGGGCACGGCCAAACAACTGGGCAAAAAGCTGGTGGTGCTGGCCGGCGACACCCACAACGCCTGGGCCAGCCAGCTCACGCTGATGGATGGCACGGTGGTTGGGTACGAATTTGCCACCACCAGCATCAGCTCGCCGGGTTTTGAGGAATATCTGCCAACGCTGACCCCGGATCAATCCAAAGCCATCTTCATGGGTGTCGTGGATGACCTGAAATATGCCGACACCTCCCGCCGTGGCTTCATGCTGATGCAATTCACCCCGGCTGAGGCCAAGGCAACCTGGTACTTTGTCAGCACCGTCAAGTCACGCACCTATACCGTGGATGCGAGCGCCTCGCTGAGCTATTCGGGCTAACTTTCAGGGTCTGGCGAGCATTCTGAATCATGTAGCAGTGCCGGGTGCAAGTCTCTATCCCAACCTTCCCCGCTGGGGGAGGGTCGTGCGGTGACTGGAAGTTCTGCACTGGGGCCACACGGTAAGGTCACGCTGCCATATAGGTTGCTGCATACCCCGGCATGTGTAACCGGCTTGACGAATTTGATCGATTGCAGGCGATGCAGTTGTGGCCCTGGTGGGTCTGGGCAAGGTTAACCAAATCAACGGCAT
>JAIFMT010000158.1 GCA_020048295.1 Rhodoferax sp. | reverse complement strand
GGGCCTCAAAGAAGCCAAGGACCTGGTTGACGGCGCACCGAAGAACGTCAAGGAAGCCGTGTCCAAGGCTGATGCTGACGCTGCCCTGAAGAAACTGCTGGATGCTGGCGCCAAGGCAGAACTCAAGTAATTGCGTGTCTGAACAAGGCTGGAGTGCTGTCAAAGGCCTCCAGCCTTTGGTGTTTCTAAAGAGAGCACCGAAAAAGGTTTGAACAAACCTTTTTCAGTGTCTTCTAACCCCGACAGAAGAAGATGCCTTGGTTCGGGTTGCACGCAACGTGCAACCGTCCGCCATAGATTGGTAGCGGCCAATCGCCAAGAATTTAAGTCGCCCAGGACTACCCACAGTTCCTTAGTTGCCCGGAGATTTCATGGCTTACTCATACACCGAACGCAAGCGGATTCGCAAAAATTTTGGCACACGCGACAGCGTGCTGGAAATTCCCTACCTGTTGCAAATGCAAAAAGACGCGTACACCGCTTTTCTACAGGCGGATGTGGCACCAAAAAAGCGCACACAAGAGGGGCTTCAGGCAGCGTTCGACTCGGCGTTTCCGATCGTGTCGCACAACGGCTTTGTGGAAATGAAGTACCTGGAGTACAACCTGGCCAAGCCCGCGTTTGATGTGCGCGAGTGCCAGACGCGGGGATTGACCTTTGCCTCTGCCGTGCGCGCCAAAGTGCAACTGATTATTTACGACCGTGAATCGTCAACCACGCAGAACAAGGTCGTCAAGGAGGTCAAGGAGCAGGAAGTCTATATGGGCGAAGTGCCCTTGATGACCGAAAAGGGCTCTTTTGTCATTAATGGCACTGAGCGCGTGATTGTGTCGCAATTGCACCGCTCGCCTGGCGTGTTCTTCGAGCATGACAAAGGCAAGACGCACAGTTCAGGAAAATTACTGTTCTCTGCCCGCATCATTCCTTACCGTGGTTCCTGGCTTGACTTTGAGTTTGACCCCAAAGACATCCTTTATTTCCGGGTGGACCGCCGTCGCAAGATGCCGGTGACCATTTTGCTCAAAGCCATTGGCTTGAATCATGAATCGATTCTTGCCAACTTCTTCGTCAACGACAACTTCCGCCTGATGGACAGCGGTGCGCAGATGGAGTTTGTCGCCGAGCGGCTGCGCGGTGAAGTGGCACGTTTTGACATTACGGACAAGAGCGGCAAGGTGGTCGTAGTGAAGGACAAGCGGGTCACGGCGCGTCACACGCGCGAGCTGGAGCAGACAGAAACCACGCACATCTCGGTACCCGAAGACTTTTTGATCGGCCGTGTGATTGCACGCAATCTGGTGGACTCGGACACCGGTGAAATTTTGGCCAAGGCCAACGAGGAGTTGACCGAAGTTTTGCTCAAGAAGCTGCGCACCGCAGGTGTGCAAGATCTTGCCTGTATCTACACCAATGAACTCGACCAGGGTGCCTACATTTCGCAAACCTTGCGCACTGATGAAACCGCCGACGAATTTGCCGCACGGGTGGCCATTTACCGCATGATGCGCCCAGGTGAGCCGCCTACGGAAGATGCCGTGCAAGCCTTGTTCCAGCGGCTGTTTTACAACCCCGACACTTATGATCTGTCGCGTGTCGGGCGCATGAAGTTCAACGCCAAGATGGGGCGTGCCGAGTCCACCGGGCCCATGGTGTTGACCAACGAAGACATTCTGGCCGTGGTCAAGATCTTGGTTGACTTGCGCAACGGACATGGCCAGGTTGACGATATTGACCACCTGGGCAATCGCCGCGTGCGCTGCGTTGGCGAACTGGCTGAAAACCAGTACCGCATGGGACTCGCACGCATCGAAAAGGCCGTGAAAGAGCGTCTGGGACAGGCCGAGCAAGAGCCCTTGATGCCGCATGACCTGATCAACAGCAAGCCAATTTCTGCCGCCCTGAAGGAATTTTTTGGTGCCTCGCAGCTGAGCCAGTTCATGGATCAGACCAACCCCTTGTCCGAAATCACCCACAAGCGCCGCGTCTCGGCGCTTGGCCCGGGTGGTTTGACGCGTGAGCGTGCCGGTTTTGAGGTGCGTGACGTGCATGTCACGCATTACGGTCGTGTCTGCCCGATTGAAACCCCCGAAGGCCCCAACATCGGCCTGATCAACTCTCTGGCGCTGTATGCGCGCCTGAATGAATACGGCTTTATCGAAACCCCATACCGCCGCGTGGTGGAAGGCAAGGTAACGATGGACATCGATTACCTGTCAGCCATCGAAGAGGGAAAATATGTGATCGCGCAGGCCAACGCGGCATTGGACAAGGAAGGTCGCCTCAGTGGTGACCTGATCTCCGCACGTGAAGCCGGTGAATCCATCATGGTGGGTGCTGATCGCGTGCAGTACATGGACGTGTCGCCCGCACAGATTGTGTCGGTCGCTGCCTCGCTGGTGCCGTTTCTGGAGCACGATGACGCCAACCGCGCCTTGATGGGTGCCAACATGTCACGTCAGGCGGTACCCGTGTTGCGCCCGGAAAAACCCATGGTGGGTACCGGCATTGAGCGTGTTGCCGCGATTGACTCTGGCACGGTGGTGACGGCGACGCGGGGTGGTGTAGTCGATTATGTGGATGCTACCCGTGTCGTGGTACGCGTCAACGATGCTGAAGCACAGGCAGGTGAAGTGGGTGTGGACATCTACAACCTGATCAAGTACCAGCGTTCCAACCAGAATACCAACATTCACCAGCGCCCCATTGTCAAAAAGGGCGACAGACTCGACAAAGGTGATGTGATCGCGGATGGAGCTTCAACAGATTTGGGCGAGTTGGCATTGGGCCAGAACATGTTGATTGGCTTCATGACCTGGAACGGCTATAACTTTGAGGATTCGATCTTGATCAGCGAGCGTGTGGTGGCCGAAGACCGCTACACCTCGATCCACATTGAAGAACTGGTGGTGATGGCGCGCGACACCAAGCTCGGCGCCGAAGAAATCACTCGAGATATCCCGAACCTGAGTGAGCAGCAGCTCAACCGCCTCGACGAGTCCGGCATCATCTATGTGGGTGCTGAAGTGCAGCCCGGCGACGTGCTGGTTGGCAAGGTCACGCCCAAGGGCGAGACCACGCTGACCCCGGAAGAAAAGCTGCTGCGCGCCATTTTTGGCGAAAAGGCCAGCGACGTGAAAGACACCTCCTTGCGTGTTGACCAGGGATCACAGGGTACGGTCATTGACGTGCAGGTCTTCACCCGCGAAGGCATCGTGCGCGACCGGCGCGCTCAGCAGATCATCGACGATGAACTTAAGCGCTTCCGGCTTGACCTGAATGACCAGTTGCGCATTGTGGAAAACGACGCCTTTGACCGGATCGAAAAATTGCTGATTGGCAAAGTAGCCAATGGCGGCCCGCAGAAACTGGCCAAGGGTACCAAGCTGGACAAGGCTTATCTTGCCTCGGTGGACCGCTACCACTGGTTTGATATTCGCCCAGCCGATGATGATGTGTCGGCGCAATTGGAGAGCATCAAGAACTCCAATGAACAAACCCGTCACAGCTTTGATTTGGCCTTCGAAGAAAAGCGCAAGAAGTTGACACAAGGCGACGACCTGCCCGCAGGCGTGCTGAAGATGGTGAAGGTCTATGTGGCCGTCAAGCGTCACCTGCAGCCTGGCGACAAGATGGCTGGCCGCCACGGCAACAAGGGTGTGGTCTCGAAAATTGTGCCAGTGGAGGACATGCCGCACATGGCCGATGGCACGCCGTGCGATATTGTGCTGAACCCGTTGGGCGTGCCGTCGCGGATGAACGTTGGTCAGGTGCTCGAAGTGCATCTGGGCTGGGCCGGCAAAGGGATTGGCCAGCGCATTGATGACATGTTGCAGGCCGAATCCGAGGTGGCCACGCGCGTTGCCAAGTTGCGCACCTTCCTCGAAGGCATCTACAACGCCACGGGCCGCAAGGAAGACCTGAATCAGCTCAGCGATGACCAGTTGCTGGAGATGGCTGGTAACCTGAGCAGCGGCATGCCGTTCGCTACACCCGTGTTTGACGGTGCCACCGAGGTGGAAATCCGTGCCATGCTGGAACTGGCTTTTCCCGATGACATTGCCCGGATCAAAGGCCTGACCGAGACGCGCACCCAGGCCTTTCTGTACGACGGACGCACCGGTGACCGTTTTGAGCGTCCCACTACCATCGGTTACATGCATTACCTGAAACTGCACCACCTGGTGGATGACAAGATGCACGCGCGCTCTACTGGTCCTTACAGCCTGGTGACGCAGCAGCCACTGGGCGGCAAGGCACAGTTTGGTGGCCAGCGCTTCGGTGAGATGGAAGTGTGGGCGCTTGAGGCTTACGGCGCGGCTTACACCTTGCAAGAAATGCTAACGGTCAAGTCAGATGACGTGCAAGGCCGTACCAAGGTCTATGAGAGCATCGTCAAGGGTGAGCACTCGATCGAAGCAGGCATGCCCGAGTCATTCAACGTGCTGGTAAAGGAAATCCGCTCGTTGGGTCTGGATATTGAGCTGGAACGCTCGTAATCGTTCGACATTAGGAATTTGACTCATGAAATCATTACTCGACCTGTTCAAGCAATTCACGCCCGACGAGCATTTTGATGCCATCAAGATCGGCATGGCTTCGCCCGAGAAGATCCGCTCCTGGTCTTTTGGCGAAGTGAAAAAGCCCGAGACCATCAACTACCGCACCTTCAAGCCCGAGCGCGACGGTCTGTTTTGTGCCAAGATCTTTGGTCCCATCAAGGATTACGAATGCTTGTGTGGCAAGTACAAGCGCCTCAAGCATCGCGGTGTGATTTGCGAAAAGTGTGGCGTTGAAGTCACACAGACCAAAGTGCGCCGCGAACGTATGGGTCACATTGACCTGGCCGCACCCTGTGCGCACATCTGGTTCTTGAAGTCGTTGCCGTCGCGTTTGGGCTTGGTGCTCGATATGACGCTGCGCGACATCGAGCGCGTGCTGTACTTTGAAGCCTATGTGGTCACCGACCCCGGTATGACTCCACTGAAAAAGTTCAGCATCATGAGCGAAGACGACTTTGATGCCAAGTTCAAGGAGTATGGCGACGAATTCCAGGCCAAGATGGGGGCTGAAGGCGTTAAAGAGCTGCTGCAAAACCTCGATATTGAGAGCGAAATCGAGAAGCTGCGCAATGACCCGAGTGGCTCAGAGCTCAAGATCAAGAAGAACACCAAGCGCCTGAAACTGCTCGAAGCCTTCAAAAAATCCGGCATCAAGCCCGAATGGATGGTGCTGGACGTGCTGCCGGTGCTGCCGCCCGACCTGCGCCCGCTCGTTCCCCTGGACGGTGGCCGCTTTGCCACGTCTGACCTCAACGACCTGTATCGCCGCGTGATCAACCGCAACAGCCGCCTGCGCCGTTTGCTCGAATTGAAGGCACCGGAAATTATTGCCCGTAACGAAAAGCGCATGTTGCAGGAAGCCGTTGACAGCCTGCTCGACAACGGTCGACGCGGCAAGGCCATGACGGGGGCCAACAAGCGCGCCCTCAAATCACTGGCCGATATGATCAAGGGCAAATCAGGGCGTTTCCGCCAGAACTTGCTTGGCAAGCGTGTCGATTACTCCGGCCGTTCGGTGATTGTGGTGGGCCCAACGCTCAAGCTGCATCAATGCGGTTTGCCGAAGCTGATGGCGCTTGAGCTTTTCAAGCCCTTCATTTTTGCGCGCCTGGAAGCCATGGGCATTGCCACCACCATCAAGGCCGCGAAGAAGGAAGTTGAAACCGGCACACCGGTGGTGTGGGACATTCTGGAAGAGGTCATCAAAGAACATCCGGTCATGTTGAACCGCGCGCCTACCTTGCACCGGTTGGGCATTCAGGCCTTTGAGCCGATCCTCATCGAAGGCAAGGCGATTCAGTTGCACCCGCTGGTGTGTGCTGCATTCAACGCCGACTTTGACGGTGACCAGATGGCGGTGCACGTGCCCTTATCCGTTGAAGCGCAAATGGAGTGCCGCACCTTGATGCTGGCTTCCAACAACGTGTTGTTCCCATCCAACGGCGAGCCGTCCATCGTACCGTCGCAAGACGTGGTGTTGGGCCTCTACTACACCACCCGCGACCGGATCAACGGCAAGGGTGAGGGCCTGATCTTTGCCGACATCGGTGAAGTGCAGCGCGCCTTCGACGCCGGTGAAGTGGAAATGAGCGCCCGCATCAATGTGCGCCTCACCGAGTACACCAAAGACAAGGAGACCGGTGTGCTGGTGCCCTCCACCAAGCTGTGGGAAACCACTGCGGGGCGTGCGCTGCTGTCCGAGATCCTGCCCAAAGGTTTGCCGTTCTCGAACATCAACAAGGCATTGAAGAAGAAGGAAATCTCCAAGTTGATCAACGTGTCTTTCCGCAAATGCGGCTTGAAAGAGACAGTGATTTTTGCCGACAAGCTGCTGCAATATGGTTTTCGTCTGGCCACCCGGGCCGGCATTTCGATCTGCATCGAAGACATGCTTGTCCCCACCGAAAAGCCCAGCATCATTGAGCGTGCCGAGGCCGAAGTCAAGGAAATCGCCCAGCAATACACCTCAGGTCTGGTCACCGCTGGCGAGCGCTACAACAAGGTGGTGGACATTTGGGGCAAAGCCGGTGACGAAGTTTCCAAGGTGATGATGGGCCAGCTTTCCAAAGAGACCGTCATTGACCGCCACGGCAACAAAGTTCCGCAGGAGTCGTTCAATTCCATCTACATGATGGCAGACTCGGGTGCGCGCGGTTCTGCAGCGCAGATTCGTCAGGTGGCAGGTATGCGCGGTTTGATGGCCAAGCCTGACGGCTCGATCATTGAGACGCCCATTACCGCCAATTTCCGCGAAGGTCTGAACGTGCTGGAGTACTTCATCTCCACCCACGGTGCGCGGAAAGGTTTGGCAGATACGGCACTGAAGACCGCTAACTCGGGTTACCTGACACGTCGTTTGGTGGATGTCACACAAGACCTGGTGGTGACCGAGCAAGACTGTGGCACGCATGCCGGTTATCTGATGCGCGCCATTGTTGAAGGTGGCGAAGTGATTGAATCACTGCGCGACCGGATTTTGGGCCGCACCGTGGCAGATGATGTGTTGCACCCGGAAAACCAGTCGGTGCTGGCACCAGCGGGCAGCATGCTTGATGAAGACCTGATTGAAGAACTGGAAATCGCTGGTGTGGACGAGGTCAAAGTGCGCACTGCATTGACCTGTGAAACACGCTTCGGTATCTGCGCTCGGTGCTATGGCCGCGACCTGGGTCGTGGCGGTTTGGTCAATGGCGGTGAAGCGGTGGGCGTGATTGCTGCCCAGTCGATTGGCGAGCCCGGCACGCAGTTGACCATGCGCACCTTCCACATTGGTGGTGCAGCATCGCGCGCTGCCATCGCCTCCAGCGTTGAGGCCAAGTCCAACGGCAATATTGGTTTCAACGCCACGATGCGCTATGTGACCAATGGCAAGGGCGAACTGGTGGTGATTTCCCGCTCAGGCGAAATCATCATTCATGACGAGCATGGCCGTGAACGCGAACGTCACAAGGTGCCTTATGGCTCAATTCTGACGATCAAGGCCGATCAGACCATCAAGGCCGGTACGATCCTGGCCAACTGGGATCCGCTGACGCGCCCCATCATTACCGAGTTTGCCGGTCGCGCACATTTCGAGAACGTCGAAGAAGGCCTGACGGTGGCCAAGCAGCTTGATGAAGTGACTGGCTTGTCCACATTGGTGGTCATCGACCCGAAACGCCGTGGTTCTGCCAAAGTGGTGCGTCCCCAAGTCAAGCTGATTGATGCCAGTGGCAACGAAGTCAAGATTCCAGGCACCGACCACTCGGTGACCATCGGTTTCCCGATTGGCGCGCTGGTGCAAGTGCGTGACGGTCAGGACGTTGGCCCCGGAGAGGTTCTGGCGCGTATTCCGGTTGAGGGTCAGAAAACCCGCGATATTACCGGTGGCTTGCCGCGCGTGGCCGAGTTGTTCGAAGCGCGCAGTCCCAAAGACAAGGGCGTGCTGGCTGAGATGACCGGTACCATCTCGTTTGGCAAGGAAACCAAAGGCAAGATCCGCTTGCAGATCACCGATCCGGAAGGCAAGGTATGGGAGGAACTCGTTCCCAAAGAGAAGAATATTCTGGTGCATGAAGGCCAGATCGTCAACAAGGGTGAATCGGTGGTCGATGGCCCGGCCGACCCGCAAGACATCTTGCGTCTGTTGGGGGCAGAAGAACTGGCGCGCTACATCGTTGACGAAGTACAGGATGTCTATCGCTTGCAGGGTGTGAAGATCAACGACAAGCACATTGAGGTGATCGTCCGCCAGATGCTGCGTCGCGTCGTGGTGGAAGCTGCTGGTGATTCAACCTATATCAACGGTGAGCAGGTCGAGCGCTCTGAAATGCTCAATACCAACGACGCACTGCGCGCCGAGGGCAAGATTCCAGCCGCATTTACCAACTTGCTGCTGGGCATCACCAAAGCCTCGCTTTCTACCGACAGCTTCATCAGCGCGGCCTCCTTCCAGGAGACCACTCGCGTGCTGACCGAAGCCGCCATCATGGGCAAGCGCGATGAGTTGCGTGGGCTGAAAGAGAACGTCATCGTCGGTCGCCTGATTCCAGCGGGCACCGGCTTGGCGTACCACGAAGCCCGCAATGCCCGTGAAAACATGGACGATGCCGAGCGCCGCGCCATTGCCGAAGCCGAAGCAGCCGAGTTGGCCGGAAACAGCGAAGTCGAGGTGGGCGAGGACGCCGCCGCCGAGTAATCAGAAGCTACTTTTAATAGAGCGCCTCACGCCCGTTGTATATGGGCTTGAGGCGTTTTTCTTATATTTTTCAAAATGACAGCCGAACTACAGCCGCCCTTGTGGCAGCAACTGCGCGATGTGGCCGGTGTGCTGCAAGCGATTCGTCGCGGGCAAAGCGGCACAGCGGCCATTGAAGCGGTGCCGGCGCAGGTTCGCCCAGGTGTACAGGCCCTGATTTTTGAGGTCTTGCGCTCACTCGGGCGCGCGCAGGCGCTGCGCAAACAGTTGGCACCGCGCAACCCACCGCCAGCAACCGATGCCCTCTTGTGTGTGGTACTTGCTTTGTTGTGGCGACAAGACGACGCGCCCTATGACGCGCATACGTTGGTGAACCAGGCCGTGGAAGCGGCCAAACAGAGCGCTGCCACCAAAGCGCAGGCCAGCTTTGTCAACGCCTGCTTGCGACAGTTTTTGCGCGAGCGTGAGGCGCTGCTGGCGTTGGTGGAGACCGATCCCGTGGCACGCTGGAACCACCCTGCCTGGTGGATTGCCCAGTTGCAGGCCGATTGGCCTGTACAGTGGCAAAGCATTTTGACTGCCGCAGATCAGCCTGGTCCGATGGTGCTGCGTGTCAACGTCCGTCGCAGCAGCCAAGCGGGTTACCTTGAAGCCCTGCGGCACGCGGGCATGGCCGCAGCGCCCGTCGGGGAGGCGGGGATCTTGTTGAGGTCGCCTTGCCCCGTTCAGCAGCTTCCCGGTTTTATGGAAGGCTGGGTGTCGGTGCAAGACAGTGCCGCCCAACTGGCCGCACCGTTGTTGTTGTCAAAGAGGGCAGAGAGTCCGGTACGCCGCGTGCTGGATGCCTGCGCTGCACCGGGTGGGAAAACCGCGCACCTGCTGGAGTTGGCTGATGTGGCGGTTACTGCACTGGACATTGAGCCCAGGCGCTGTGAGCGTATCAGCCAGACACTCGACCGCCTGGGCTTGCAGGCAGAGGTGATCGCGGCTGACGCGGCTGACGTGTCGGCCTGGTGGGACGGCGAGCCGTTTGATGCCATCTTGCTCGATGCGCCTTGCTCGGCATCTGGCATCGTGCGACGGCATCCGGACATTCGTTGGCTGCGCCGGCAAACCGATATTGCGCAACTCATGGCGTTGCAGCAGCGCTTGCTGAACCGCTTGTGGCCATTGCTGAGACCTGGCGGGCGTTTGCTGTACTGTACCTGTTCGGTATTTCGTTCCGAGGGTGAGCAGCAAATTGCAGCGTTTCTGGCACACACCAGACACGTTGCACGATTGTCATCACCCGGCCATCTGTTGCCACAAGGCAACGCAACTGACATCCCAGCCATGGACAATCCACAGCATGACAACGATGGCTTTTACTACGCACTGCTTGAAAAACAGGCTCTCTAGCGGGCTAACCTGGCTGCTTGCCATGCTGCTTTGCTTTGGCTGTGGTGGCTCCTTGGCCCAAACGCCACCACAAGAGACCACGCGGCTCACGCTGGAGCGGCAGGTTGACGGCCTTTGGCTGTCAACCCAACTGGAGTTTGATTTGCCAGAAGTGGTGGAAGGGGCGCTACAAAAGGGAATTCCCATTTTTTTTGTGGCGCAGGCTGACTTGCTGCGTAAACGCTGGTACTGGGCTGACAAGAAGCTGGCCACAGCGCAGCGCCATTTACGGTTGTCCTATCACCCGCTGACGCAGCGCTGGCGGCTCAACATTACGTTGGGCGAGACCGCAGAGGCTGTTCAGGGTTTGGTTTTCAATCAAAATTTTGAAACCTTGGCAGAAGCGATGGCCTCGGTTCGCCGGATATTCCGCTGGAAGATCGCTGATGCGGATGATCTTGAGCCGGGTGCGCAACAGTTGGTTGAGTTTCGTTTTCAGCTCGACGTGGCGCAGCTCCCTCGGCCATTGCGTATCGGCACCTTAGGTCAGTCAGACTGGTCTGTGGTTCGCTTTGCGTCGCAGGTCATCGAGCCTGAGCCTGCCAAATGAACGGTTCCCTGGGTGAGCGATCACTCGCCAAATCAACAAGAAATCAGCACACCCTGCGCTGGGTGATTGGTTTGGGTGTGACAGCGATGGCGGCTGTGGGGCTGGTGCTGCTATTTTTGTTGACACAAGCCACCACCAACCGTGACCTTTACGAGCGCAACTACACCAGTTTGTTCATTGTTAATGTGGTTGTGGCTTCACTGTTGTTGCTGGTGATTCTATGGATTGCCTACCGATTGCTGAGGCGTTTGAGGCAGAAAAAATTTGGTAGCCGGTTGCTTGTCAGGTTGGCAGCGGTGTTTGCACTGGCTGGGTTTGCGCCGGGCGTGCTGATCTATGTTGTGTCGTACCAGTTTGTCGCGCGATCCATCGAGAGCTGGTTTGATGTCAAGGTGGAGGGCGCCCTGGAGGCTGGACTGAATCTTGGCCGAGCCACCCTTGAAGCCATGTCCAATGACTTGGCTGGCAAGGCCAGAGTGGCTGCCAGCCAGCTTGCGGATACGGCTAATGCCAGCGCTGCGCTGCCGCTGGAGCGCGCGCGTGAGGTGGTAGGCGCGGACGACCTGATTCTTTGGACTGCTGCTGGGAAACTCATCGCAGCCGCTGGCCAGTCGCGTTATCAGTTGACCCCAGAACTGCCGCCGCAGCAGCAGTTGCGAACGGCGCGGGCACAGGGATTTGTCACCTGGATCGAAGGGCTGGACGATGGCGGCGCAATTGACACCGCTGGGGCACACATCAAAGCGTTGGTGCTGGTCAATAGCCGTGACTTTGGCGTGTTGGCCGAATCCAGATTTTTGCTGGCGACCAAAACGCTACCGTCTTCGCTGGTGGCCAATGCCATGGCTGTGCTGCAAGCCAATCGCGAATATCAGGAGCGTGCCTTGGCCCGTGAGGGCTTGCGCCGCATGTACATCGGCACCCTGACCTTGAGCTTGTTCATGGCCGTATTTGGAAGCGTACTGCTTGCCATCGTGCTGGGCAATCAAATTGCACGCCCGCTGCTGTTGCTGGCCGATGGGGTACGTCAGGTTGCGGCGGGTGACTTGACTCCCAAAGCATCTTTGGCAGGAAAAGACGAGCTTGATGGGTTAACAAGATCGTTTGCGGACATGACCCAGCAACTCTCCGATGCACGACAAGCAGTGCATACCAGCATGAGAGATGTCAACGCAGCACGCGCCAACCTGCAAACGATTCTTGACAATTTGACAGCGGGTGTCCTGGTTCTGGATGCCAATGGTGCCATCGAGTCGTCCAATCCGGGCGCCACCCGAATCTTGCGACAGCCACTGGCTGCCTACGAAGGCAAGCGTTTGGCAGACGTTGAAGGTTTACAGGCTTTTGGAGTTAGTGTGCAGCAGCAGTTTGAGGCATTCTTGTTGCCTGGCCAAGAGCGCAGCCTGGACCACTGGCAACAGTCTTTTGAACTTGGAAATGGCAGTGCGGATCAGATGGGGCGCAATGGCCACAATGTGATTACCCTGATTGCCCGCGGAGCCGAATTGCCTGGCAATCGGTTCCTGCTGGTCTTTGACGATATCTCGGAAATTGTTTCGGCGCAGCGTTCACAGGCTTGGGGTGAAGTGGCGCGGCGTCTGGCGCATGAAATCAAAAATCCGCTGACACCCATCCAACTCTCGGCCGAACGGCTGGAAATGAAGCTCACCGGCAAGGTCGGCGTGCCAGAGCAGGCGCTGCTGACCAAATCGGTGAAAACCATTGTGGATCAGGTGGATGCCATGAAGCGTCTGGTAAATGAATTTCGTGATTACGCCCGGTTGCCGGCTGCCGAACTCAAACCAGTGGACTTGAATGCATTGGTATCCGATGTGCTCAATTTGTACGCCAGCGACCATGCCACTGCCATGGTTGTGGCAGAACTTGATCCTCAGTGTCCGCGTGTTCTGGGCGACCCTCAGCAGTTGCGGCAAGTCTTGCATAACCTTTTGCAGAATGCGCAGGATGCCACAGCCAGTGCCGGGCGCGCCGACAGGCAACATCCGGTGGTGTTGAAAACCCAGTGGAAAGCTGCAGCGCAACGCGTTCGGCTCAGTGTGATGGATTGTGGCACCGGGTTTCCAGACAGTATTCTCAAGCGGGCGTTCGAGCCCTATGTCACCACCAAGGACAAAGGTACCGGTCTGGGATTGGCTGTCGTCAAGAAAATTGCGGATGAGCATGGCTCCAGGGTAGAAATCACTAACCGGCTGGTCGATGGGCAGCTTTCTGGAGCACAAGTGTCGTTATCATTCGCCACTGAGCGTGATGTCATAACCCAGACAGGTTAACCATCACCGCACAGAATATTTTCAAGGGGTGCGCAGCACTATGGCAAACATTTTGGTCGTGGATGATGAACTTGGCATTCGGGATTTGCTGTCCGAGATTCTGAATGATGAGGGACACACCGTCGAAGTTGCTGAAAACGCTGCCCAGGCACGCACAGCGCGCTTGCGTGACAGGCCGGATCTGGTCCTGCTGGACATTTGGATGCCCGATACCGACGGAGTGACTTTACTCAAGGAGTGGTCGGCCAGTGGACTTTTGACGATGCCTGTCATCATGATGAGTGGTCATGCCACCATTGACACGGCTGTCGAGGCAACTCGTATTGGCGCTTTGGCGTTTCTGGAAAAACCCATCACCTTACAAAAGCTTCTCAAGGCGGTTGAGCAAGGTCTTTCGCGTGGAAATTTGCGCAAACTGACGGCATCGTCCACTAATGTGCAAATGCGTTCTGCGGAGGGTGGAACTTTCGCCCTTGATTCTGCCAACACTGCCGCAGTGTTGGTGATGGATGCTGGTCCGCAAGCATCCCAAACCTTTGTGCTGGACAAGCCATTGCGCGAAGGCCGGGATGAGTACGAAAAGGCCTATTTCGAGTTCCACCTGGTCAAGGAAAATGGCTCCATGACTCGTGTGGCGGAGAAGACCGGCTTGGAACGGACTCATCTCTATCGCAAACTCAAGCAACTAGGTGTTGACTTGACACGTGGGAAGCGTGGATATATTCAATCAACTAGCGAGAACTAGCCGCTCGCAATGCTA
This sequence comes from Rhodoferax sp., assembly GCA_020048295.1. The sequence continues at coordinate 102 of JAIFMT010000158.1, read as the reverse complement.
TACTAGCTCTCCTTGGCCCGGTAGCTCAGTCGGTAGAGCAGAGGATTGAAAATCCTTGTGTCGGTGGTTCGATTCCGCCCCAGGCCACCAATATTCAAAGCC
>JAIFMT010000178.1 GCA_020048295.1 Rhodoferax sp. | reverse complement strand
ATTGAGCCAAAAAAAAGACTTAGATTTCTCGTAAGTCCTTGATTTATTTCAACTAATTTTGGTGGGCGGTGGAGGCTTCGAACCTCCGACCCCAGCAGTGTGAATGCTGTGCTCTACCCCTGAGCTAACCGCCCTGCGATCCCGCGATGCAGAGCGTCGATTGTGCCATAACTTGTAGCGGTTTTCGGCGTGTACGTTCGCCTGGGCCACAGAATTCAGGTCGCTTTGTCGATGTTGCTTGTGCATTCAAAACGCGCCGTTCAACTACTTTGGCATGAAGCGTTCATCAATCGGCACGCCATAACCAATCGCGAGTCGATTGGTTTCGTTGGCCAGACCAACGACCGCCAGCAGTTCAGCAAACTGCGCGTCGGTCATTCCTTTGGCGCGCGCGCCGGCTGAATGTGAGGCGATGCAGTAGCCACAATTGTTGCTGATGCTCACCGCCACATACAGGAGTTCCTTTGTCAGCGGATCGAGTGCGCCGCTGCTCATGACCTGCTTGATGTTGCCCCAGATGCGCTGCAATGTCGCGGGGTGATGTGCCAGAACTTTCCAGAAGTTGTTGACCCAGTCAATCTGGCGTGTGGCCATGATGTCGTCATAAACGGCCCTGACCTCCGGTGATGCCTGCTCGTATTCAATGGGTTGTTGAAGTGTCATGCTGTCCTTGATGGGGTTGAATTTGAATCTGAATTTCGGATTAAGCCAGACCACATTTTGACCTCTGGTGGACAAACGCGCTGAACGAATGCGTCGTGCGTTTGCCGCGGTATTGGGCAGATTCGGGGCGAACGGCCAACGGTCTGGGCTGGTGTTCCGGGTTTTACAGACTTTTTGTTACAGTTCAAACTGACACCAACCCCAGAGAAAAGACCATGAACGAACAAAACGGCTACGACATTGAAGACCTGCACGTCGGCATGAGTGCCAGCTTTGCGAAAACGATCACCGAGGCTGACATCATCCTGTTTTCCGGTGTGTCGGGGGACATCAATGCAGTCCACCTGAATGAGGAATACGCGGCGACGACGGCATTCAAGGGACGAATCGCCCATGGCATGCTGTCAGCCAGCCTGATTTCAGCGGTGCTGGCGAACCGTTTGCCGGGTCCCGGTACGATTTACCTCGACCAGCGGTTGAAGTTTTTGGCGCCGGTGCGTCCGGGCGACACCGTGCATGCCACTGTGTGTGTGCGAGAAATCGTGGCCGACAAGGGGCGGGTGGTGCTGGAAACCACGTGCAAGGTGAAGGATACGGTGGTAATTGAAGGGGAAGCACAGGTGAAAATCGGCTCGTCGGTTCGGCGCGCTGCCAAGGCATTGGACCAGATCACGCCTGAACGCCTTAAAGCCTGATCACACACGTTACAGTTGGATTCATGGCGACGCAATCAAACCATGGCTGCGGGTCCGTCTGGCGCGCCACCTGCGGGCTTGCAGCGTTGACGGTGCTGTTGGCGCTGACGGCTTGTGGGAGTGTGCAGCCAGCCAAGCCTGCGGCTTCCGATGGAACGCACCCGGAAATGCCAGCATTGCTGTCGTCTGCTCAAGCCAGTGATGTGACCTTGTACGCCATCGGTCTGGTAGGTACGCCCTATCGATTTGGTGGCAATACCCCGCAATCTGGATTTGACTGCAGTGGACTTATTGGCCATGTCTATTGGGTGCGAGCCGGGTTGAACCCGCCGCGCACTGTGTCAAAGCTCAAAGACTGGGGCCAGGCAGTTGCCTCTGACGCGGTTCGCTCCGGAGATCTGGCAGTATTTTTTCAAAACAACGTGGCTACCCATGCCGGTATTTACGTGGGTGAGGGCCGCTTTGTGCATGCACCGTCGAACGGCGGCAGGGTCAAGCTGGATTCCTTGCTTTCACGGTATTGGTCCAGACAGCCGGTGGCGTTTCGCCGGCCTTGAGGCGTGTTGACAACAACGGCAACTGCGCCATGCGGTGCGTCTGGTTGTCGTCTGGAACGGTGGGGACTGGGGGGCGGTCCACGCTAAGGACGTTAGATCAATTGCCGAAGCACGGCCGCTACCCACGCCGCCTGGCTGTTCATGTCAGACGGATTTGTTGTGGCTGCCGTCGCACAGGGGCTGGTTGGCGCTGGCCTTGCAACCGCAAAAATAAACGGTCTTGCTCTCTGCGGCACTGTACTTGACCGGGGTAAACGCGCTGCCACTGTGGGAGCCATCACAGAACGGCTGCGTCTTGCTCTGGCCGCATGAGCACCACCAATAATTTTTGCCTTGCTCGACATCGACGGCAATCGGGGTGTTTGTAGCGCGAACGGGTGTTGACATGCGGATTCCTTGGTTTTGAGATGGCGAAATGTACCGAAATGCCAGACCGAGCGACTGCGTGACCGCATTGACCCTGAAAAACCACCGTCTATTTTCTGAAATGGCGCTGCTCGTGCTTGTTGTGTTGCGAAAAGCACAAACTGACACTGTGAACAGGGTATTTAAAAAATTGACAATTCTCAATCATCTTCAAACGATGTAAACTGTTTATATAAATTAACGGTTCTTTTTTTCAAGGTGGTGCATCATGAAAACTTTCGGCATAAGTCGTTTAGCAGTTCCGCCGCGCCAGCCGCTGTTTGCAGGTTTTGGTAAAAAAATAGCAGCAGCCTTCTGGCTTTGGTCGCACCCTGCCGCGCCACAGCATGTGGGCATGTTTGCGGGCTCTCTGCTGGAGTACGATTCCTGGGCGCAACCCAGACCGCATCACTGAACGAGAGAGCGGTGGCTGCGAAAGCCGGGCTCGCTCAAGCGCGCCGCAGCCTGAACAAGTCCACCGACAGCGCCGTGCCACACAAAATGATCGTGCCGCACAGCAGCATCCAGCGCGTCACCGACTCGCCCAAAAACAGCGCGCCATAAAGCACCGCAAAGACCGGTATCAAGAACGTCACCGTCAGCGAGCCTGCTGCGCCAATCTTTGCAATCAGCCTGAAATAAAGCACATAGGCCACCCCGGTACACAGCACGCCCACCGCCAGCAGCGCCAGCCAGGCTTTGGCGCTCGGCATCTGTGCCGGCCATAACCACAGCGCAGGCAAGGCCAAGCCGATGGAGGCACCGATCTGGCTACCGGTGGCAATCACCAACGAGGGCACACCAACGAAAAAACGTTTGGTATAGCTGGCCGAGATACCGTAGCACAAGCAGGCAAACAGGCAGGCTACCACCGCCCATCCGCTCGACAGCCCGGACGCATCAGGTTTGAAGCTGGCCTTGCCCCAGGCCAGCATGGCTACCCCGACAAAGCCGATCAGCAAGCCCAGCACCTTCAGGCCGTGTGGGCGGTCTTTCAGCCAGACCCACGCCACCAGCGCGCCAAACAGCGGCACGGTTGCATTGAGCAGCGACGACAGCCCGGTGCTCAGGCTCAGCAGCGCAAATGAAATAGCGGCAAATGGCAGACCGGAGTTGAGCATGCCCAACACCAGCAGCTTCTTGCGATGCTCGACCAGCGCCGGCCAAAGCCCGCGCGCCAGCAGCAGCGGCAGCAGGAACACAGAGGCAATGCTGACCCGTACCGCTGCGGTGGGCAGTGCGCCAAACTCGGCTGCGCCCAGGCGCATGAACAAAAACGAGGCCCCCCACAGCGCCGATAGCAAAATGAATTCACCCAGCCAGCGTGGGTGCGGATGGGTGGAATTCAAAGCACACCTTCCAGCTGCAATAGCGCGGTTTTGCGCGCCAAGCCACCAGCGTAGCCGGTCAGGCTGCCGCTGGCGCCAATCACCCGATGGCAGGGCGCGATGATGCTGATCGGGTTGCGCCCAATGGCCGCACCCACCGCGCGTACCGCTTTGGGTTTGCCCATTTGACGGCTGACAAAGCCATAACTGCAAGTGCTGCCAAAGGGAATGCTCAGCAGCACTTGCCACACCGCTTGTTGAAATGGCGTGCCGATGCTGAGGTCCAGCGGCAGCTCAAAGGTGTTGCGCTGCCCGGCAAAGTATTCATTGAGTTGCGCGGCGGCACGCAGCAGCAGTGGCTGATCTGGGCCAAGTACGCAGGCGCTCAAGTCGGGCAAGTGGGCCTGGTCGCTGAACCAGACCCCCACCAGCGCGGCATCGGTGGCTGCCAGCGTCATGGCGCCCAATGGGCTGCTGTAGGAAGTCTGCACGGTGTTTTCTGGAAGTTTCATATGTTTTATGCCTCTAGCCCATACGCTATAAGCGCTGACAGCTATATAAATTAAAGTTACGGCAGGTATTGGTCAGTTCGAAGTTGGGTTTGCCAGCCCGGCCCAGGCGCGCAGCGTGGCGTAGCTGCGCCATGGCCGCCAGGCCATTGACAGGGCCAACGCGGCGCGGGCAGGGTGGGCGACACCCTGCACCTGCAAGGCGCGCTGCAATGCCACGTCTCCACTGGGAAAAGCATCTGGCCAGGCCAGTGCGCGCATGGCAATGTACTGCGCCGTCCAGTCGCCAATCCCGGCAATCGACTGCAATTCGGTTAGCGTTTGCGGCACATCGGCACCGGGCCGCAGCGTCAGGCGATGGCTGCAAACAGCCTGTGCCAGCGCAATGATGGCGCGCTGGCGCAGTGTGGTGATACCCAGTTGGCCCAACTCGTCAGGGTGTGCCTGGGCCAGCCGCTGCGGGCTGGGAAACAGCCGATCCAGGCCCGCAATCGGCGTGTCAATCGGCTCGCCAAAGCGCTCCAGCAAGCGCTGGCACAGCGTGCGCCCAGCCGCCAGCGTGACCTGCTGGCCCAGCACGGCCCGCACCGCCAGCGCAAACCCGTCGATCGAACCGGGCAAACGCAAGCCTTCACCCTGTGTAAAGGAAGTGTGCAGCACGCTGTGGATCACTGTGGGGTCAGCATCCAGGTCTAGCCAGCTGCGCACCGCCGCCAATACCTGCGGCAAAGATTGACTCAAGCTGTCGCTCACGCGCAACTGCACCCGGCAGCGCGCGCTGTCAAATTGCGCCAGCAGCCAACCAGTGTCGGTGGGATGCCCATGGTGCAGGCGCACCGTGCTTGCCAGACTTTGCTGGCCAGGGCTGATGCTGACGACTTCACAGCCGGCAAGCGCCCGGTTCGCAAAAAACTGCAGCGTCGCCGCCACATCGTAGGGTGGCCGGTAGGCCAGCTGCAGGGTGATGCCCGTCTGCAACGGGTCGGCCGCCAGCGGCTGGCTGAGCTTTCGCAGTTGGCTTGGCTGGCGTTGGTAGTGGCTGGCAAACACGGCGTTGAAGCGGCGCACACTGCCAAAGCCGCTCAGCCGTGCGACTTGCGCCATGCTCAACGGGGTGTCGGTCAGCAGCTGTTTGGCGACAAGCAGACGCCGGGTTTGCAGGTAGCGCAGTGGCGCAACGCCAAATTGGGCTTCAAAAATGCGACGCAGGTGGCGCGGGCTGATGCCCAGGTGTCCGGCCAGGGCTGCCACGCTGGCGCAGTGCTTGTCGCCAGGGGCGTGGGTGTCGATCAGCCGCGCGGCTTGCTGCGCCAGAATGCTTGACGCATCCTGCATCGACCAGGGGCCCAACCCCTGTGGCTGGCCATTGACCGTTTGGCGCGGTGCCAGTTCGGGACGGCAGCGCAGGCAGGGGCGAAAACCGGCCTGTTCGGCCTGCGCTGCCAGGCTGAAAAACTGGCAGTTCTCTCGCCTGGGCGTGCGCACGCTGCACACCGGGCGGCAATAAATGCCGGTGGAGGTCACGCCGGTGAAAAAGTTGCCGTCAAAACGGGCGTCGCGCGCCTGTAGCGCGAGGTAGCGGGCATCATCATCGGCAAGGTTTGGCGTGAGCTTCATGCGTTGATGATATGCGCCCACCCGGCGCTAAGCCGGTGTCAGGCTGGCTGTTTTCGGACATCTCCCTGCAGCTGTCCACGTCGCTTGCCACCCTACAATTCGCGCCACCAACCGACACCTAAAACCTCTGGGAGCCTCCATGCAATTGCCTGTATCGATTTTCAAAGCCTACGACATCCGCGGTGTTGTACCAGGCACCGTCAACGAAGCCATGGCCGAGGCGCTAGGCCGCGCCTTTGGCACAGTCGCACTGCGCGAGGGGCAGCGCGTGGTGGCGGTGGGGCGCGATGGCCGTCTGAGCGGGCCGGTGCTCAGCGCCGCCCTGATTCGGGGTCTGGTGGCGGTGGGCATGGAGGTCATCGACATCGGCATGGCCACCACCCCCATGCTGTACTTTGCCGCCAACACCTTGTGCGCCAGCGGCATTCAGGTCACCGGCAGCCACAACCCGAAAGACTACAACGGCTTCAAGATGGTGCTGGGCGGGCGCGCCATTTACGGCGACGAGATTCAAAACCTGCGCCGCATGATGGAAGACGAGACCTGGGTGCTGCAAGCCGGCGGCAATGTGCGCTGCGTCGATGTGCTGGCCGACTACCAGGCGCGCATTGTGGGCGGCATTGCGCTGGCGCGGCCGATGAAAATTGTGGTGGATTCGGGCAACGGCATTGCCGGCGCCTCGGCCCCCGGCATCCTGCGCGCCATTGGCTGCGAGGTGACCGAACTGCTGAGCGAAGTGGATGGCAACTTTCCCAACCACCACCCTGACCCCAGCAAACCGGAAAACCTGCGCGATGTGGTGGCCGCGCTTAAAGCGGGCGATGCGGAAATCGGCCTGGCGTTCGACGGTGATGGCGACCGGCTGGGCATCGTCACCAAGGAGGGCAACACCATTTACCCAGACCGCCAGATGATGCTGTTTGCCCGCGATGTGTTGCAACGCGCACCGGGCGGCACGATTGTTTTTGACGTGAAATGCTCGCAGCGGCTGGCACCCGCGATTGCGCAGGCCGGCGGCGTGCCGCTGATGTTCAAGACCGGCCATTCGCTGATCAAGGCGAAGATGAAAGAAATTGGCTCGCCGCTGGGCGGTGAGATGAGCGGCCACATTTTCTTCAAGGAGCGCTGGTACGGTTTTGACGACGGCACCTACGCCGGCTGCCGCTTACTGGAGATTTTGAGCCAGTCGCCGGATGGCAACGCCGTGTTGAACGCGCTGCCGACCAGTTTTTCCACCCCCGAACTGAACGTCAAGTGCGCCGAGGGCGAGCCGCACACGCTGGTGGAGCAATTGGTGGCACGTGTCGATTTTCCCGCGCCGGCCACGGTGACCACCATCGACGGCCTGCGTGTCGATTGGCCTGATGGCTTCGGGCTGATTCGCGCCTCCAACACCACGCCGGTGCTGGTGCTGCGTTTTGAAGGCCATACGCCCGAGGCGCTGGCGCGCATCCAGGCCGATATGCTGGCGCTGTTGCGCGTAGCCAAGCCAGAGGCGCAGATTGACGAGGCGGCGCATTGAAAATCCTGATCGTCAAGCTGTCATCGCTTGGCGACGTGGTGCATGCCATGGCGGCGGTGCAGGACATCCGGCTGGCGCACCCCGAAGCGCAGATCGACTGGGTGGTGGAGCGCGCCTTTGCCCCGCTGGTGCGACGCTGCAAGGGCGTGCATCGGGTCATTCCCTGCGAACTGCGGCGCTGGCGCAAAGCCCCTTTCAGTGCCGACACGCGCCTGGCCTGGCACGCCTTCAAGCTCGAATTGCAACAAGACGCTTACGACGCGGTGATTGACCTGCAAGGGCTGGCCAAGTCGGCACTGGTGTGCTGGCTGGCCCGGCTGAGCCAGCACGGCCAGCGCTATGCCATGGCCAATCAAACCGATGGCTCCAGCTACGAAGTGCCGACCCGCTGGGTGGCGGATGTGGCGATCACGCTGCCCGCGCACAGCCATGCCGTCACCCGCGCGCGTGCGCTGTGCGCCCAGGCCTTGGGCTATACCCTGCCGTATTACATGAATTTTGGCCTTCTAGCCCATACAGAACAAGCGCTTCCAGCTATGCATCATGTAGCATTTAGAACGGGCTTGCAAGGCGTGGTGGCGCTGGTGCATGGCACATCAAGGGCCGACAAACAGTGGCCGCTGGCGCATTGGCGCGAACTCGCCAGGCGCTTGAACGCAGCGGGGTTTGGCGTGGCCATGCCGCACGGCAGCGCTGCCGAAGAGGCGGCCAGCCAGGACATGGCGCGTGATCTACCGCACGCACAGGTTTGGCCCGGCTTGGCGCTCGATGCGTTGACCGATGCGCTGGCCAATTGTGCCGGGGTCATCGGTGTCGATAGCGGACTCAGCCATATCGCGGTGGCATTGGACTTGCCGCATGTGCAAATCTACAACTTTGACACTGCCTGGCGCACCGGACCGCTGGCGCACCCACCGGCGTTGCCAGCTGCCAGCTTGCTGTTGGCGGCAACGCCACGCCTGCCCGAGCACCAGTGCAGCGTGTTTGCCGAGCCCACGCCCTCGGTGGATGCGGTTTGGCAGGCCTGGCAGTCGGTGCTGGCGGCCTCGCTACAAGTCAAGGCCATGGCCAAGCACCACCAGACCTCGGATTTCGCCAGCCTGTGATACGCGGGTTGTATTCCATCGCAATGTGGCTGGCGCAGCCGCTGCTGCGGCGCAAGTTGCAACGCCGTGGAGTGCAGGAGCCGGGCTACCGGCACGCCATCGACGAGCGCTTTGGCCATTACGCCCTCGAGATGCCAGCGCACGTAGGGCCAACTGTGTGGATTCATGCCGTGTCGCTGGGCGAAACGCGTGCCGCAGCGGTGCTGGTTACCGCGTTGCGCCAGCAATTGCCCACCATGCGTTTGCTATTGACGCACGGCACGGCAACCGGCCGAGCCGAAGGTGCCGCCTTGTTGCAAGCCGGTGATGTGCAGTGCTGGCAGCCGTGGGACGCACCCGCTGCCGTGCAGCGTTTTTTGACGCATTTTCAGCCCGCCATCGGCATCCTGATGGAGACCGAAGTCTGGCCCAACCTGGTGCGCGGCTGTCAACAGCAGGGCGTGCCGCTGGTGCTGGCCAATGCGCGGTTGAGTGACAAATCCTTAAGGCAGGCGAAGCGGCTGGCCTGGCTGTCGCGTCCGGCGTTTGCCGGGCTGACGGCTGTGTGGGCGCAAACCCAGGCCGATGCCGACCGGCTGGCGCAACTGGGCGCGCCGGTGCGTGGCGTGCTGGGCAACCTCAAGTTTGATGCGACCCCCGATGCACGCCAGCAGCACATCGGCCGCAGTTGGCGCAGGCAGGCGGGCAAACCCGTCGTGATGCTGGCCAGTGCGCGTGAGGGCGAAGAGTTGCTGCTGCTGCAAAGTTTAAAGGCTTTTATGCCTTCATACCTTATAGATAAAGCGCTTCCAGCTATTGATCCAATAGTAAATCAAGTACAGTGGCTGGTGGTGCCGCGCCATCCACAGCGCTTTGATACCGTGGCCACCCTGATTGAAGCGCAGGGCTTTGCGGTGTCGCGCCGCAGCGCCTGGGGCGACGGCGGGCCGTTGACAGTTTCGGTGGGCGCCGTTGGCTCGCTGGCGGCTCCCGCCACGGCCAGCACGGTTGGCGCTGCTGGTGCTGCTTTGCCGGTGGTCTGGCTAGGCGATTCGCTGGGCGAAATGGCGCTCTATTACTCGCTGGCTGATGTGGCCTTGCTGGGCGGCAGTTTCGCCCCGCTGGGCGGACAAAACCTGATTGAGGCGGCCGCTTGCGGCTGCCCGGTGGTGATGGGCCCTCACACCTTCAACTTTGCCCAGGCCTGCGAGCAGGCGGCAAAGGCAGGCGCAGCACTGCGTGTCGCAGATATGCACCACGCACTGGATGCAGCTGCTGGATTAGCCACAAATAGCCAGGAATTGGGCCGCAAACAGCTGGCCTGTCACACATTTGCATCCGCGCACCGAGGCGCGGCTTCACGCTTGGCGCAGGCCATTGCCCAGGCCTTGACGTGAAACAGCGCGGCTGTCATGCCGGGCGATGACCCAACATCCAGTGCATTCGCATTCATGGATAGCGGGCCGGGTCCGCAATGACAACAGTCAAAATACAACGATTGGGCCTGGGCTTACACCACAGTGCCCTACGTCTTTTCAGATGGCACTACGTTGAGTCAAAAGCCCGATCAAAGCATCAGCTTTGTTGGCATCAGCTATATCTATCAACTGCCCTGACTGGATCAGGGGGCGAGCAGGGTGTTCAAGCCCTGCAAATCATCGCCACTGAGCGAGCCGTTGGCCTGGCGCAGTTTCAGGCTGCCCAGCAGCACGTCATAGCGTGCCTTGGCCAGCTTGGTTTTGGTGTCAAACAAGTTGCTTTGCGCGTTGAGCACGTCGATGTTGATGCGTACGCCTACCTGGTAGCCGAGTTTTGTGGCGTCGAGCGCGCTCTGGCTGGAAGCCTCTGCGGCCTGCAGCGCCTTGACCTGGCCCAGGCCCGATTGCACGCCAAAAAAGGCACTGCGGGTGGCCAGTGCCACGCTGCGCTGCGCGCCTTCCAGGTCGGCGCGTCCCTTGTCTTCGAGTGCCATGGTTTCCTTGATGCGGTTCTGGATGGCAAAGCCGGCAAACAGCGGCAGGTTAAAGGCGAGTCCGAGCGTGGCGGCGTTGGTACGGTAGTCCAGGCTGCTGCCGCTGGAGCCATTGTTTTGCGTCACGTTGTAGCTGCCAGTCAAGTCCAGCGTTGGCAAGTTGCCGGCTTTGGCTTTTTGGGTTTCGAGCTGAGCCACTTCAAGGCCCAGGCTGGCCTGGCGGATGCCGGGGTGAATCCCGTTGGACTGGCTGACCCAGCTGTTCACATCATCGGGGCTGACTGGGTCGATCACGACCGGCGTGCGCAGCGGTTTGGGGCTGGCATCGGATTTGCCGCTGAGCTGATCGAGCGCCAGTTTTTTGACACGCAAGTCGTTTTCAGCGGCAATTTCTTGCGCCATGACCAGGTCAAACTTCGCCTGCGCTTCGCGCGTGTCGGTGATGGTCGAGGTGCCCACTTCAAAATTACGTTTGGCAGAGGCCAGTTGCTCGGCGACTGCCGCCTTCTGGGCCCTGACGAAATTCAGATTGTCCGTGGCCGCCAGCACGTCGAAATAGGCTTGCGCTACGCGGATGATCAAGTCTTGCACGGCCGCGTCCAGCTGAGCACGCGCCAGTTCGATCTGTTTCAGACCCTGCGCTGCAGTGGCCTGATTGGCCGGACGAAACAGCGGTTGCGAAGCACTCAGGGTGGCACTTTGGCTGCCATAACCGCCTCGGTCAAACGCGGCCACATCGCTGTCAAGGTTGGTGCGATTGACACCCAAGGCCAGGCCGACGCTGGGCAAGATGGCCGCGCGCGCCTGCGCCGCCTTTGCCAGGTTGGCCTCATAAAGCAGTTTTGCCGATTGGTAGCTGGCATCAAAGCCTTGCGCAGACTGGTACAGCTCCACCAGACTTTGCGCCCGCACAGGCAACGCCAGCAGCGCCAACAGGGCGGCTGAGAGGGGAAGAAGACGAAGGTGGTTCATGGAGACGCGCCTGGTGTGGAAAATAACAGTGACTGGAAACAGTGACAGCGATCAATAGCGCGGCACTGTGGGGTCGAGTTCAGCGGCCCAGGCGTAAATGCCGCCGGCAATGTTGGCCACATGGTCAAAACCACGCGCCTTCAAAAAACTCGCCACTTGCATGCTGCGGCCGCCGTGATGGCACAGGCAGGCCACCGGGCGGCTGCGGTCAAGTTCATGCAGACGCGGTGGAATCACACTCATGGGAATGGTGACCAGCTCAAAGCCGTCGGGTTTGATGCTGGCCAGTTTGACCTCGTAGGGCTCGCGCACGTCGAGCACCAGCGGTGCGCCAAACTCGCGCACGGATTCCAGCCAGGCGGCCAGTTGGGAAGGGCGGATTTGCGTCAACATGGTCAGAATTTGAAAGCGCTGGGTTGTGGGAAGTTGCGCAGGCGCGGCGCGTTGTCGTCCCATTTTTCATCAGATTTGAAATTGGTTTCGCTGGTGCGGGTAATCACATGCGCGTGCATGATGGGCTCGTCACCCACCACCGCCACCAGGCGGCCGCCGATTTTGAGCTGCGCCAGCAGGGCAGGGGGCACTTCGGCCACCGAGCCTCCCAGCAGGATGACGTCAAACGGTGCATCGGCTGGCGCACCACCGGCACCATCGCCCTGGCGCACTTCAGCGTTGCGCACGCCGGCCTTTTGCAAGTTGGCACGCGCCATGTCGGCCAGTTCGGGGTTGATCTCAAGTGACACCACACGCTGCGCCTGGTGCGCCAGCAAGGCGGTCATGAAACCCGAACCGGTGCCAATTTCAAGCACCTTGTCACTTGGCTGAATCGCACCGTCCTGCAACAGGCGGGCCTGCAGCCGGGGGGGCAGCATGCTCTGGCCACCGGGCAACGGGATTTCCATGTCAGCAAAGGCCATCGCCCTGTATGCAGCAGGCACAAAATCTTCGCGCTTGACCAGCGTCAACAACTGCAGCACCGCTGTATCGGCAACGTCCCAGGGGCGGATTTGCTGCTCGATCATGTTGTGGCGGGCTTGTTCGACATCGTGTAATTTCATTCGGATACTCCTGCGGGTAGGGTGGCATGAACCGTCAATTTTAGTCGGCGCAGCAGGTCAGACACGATCCTGTTGCACTGCGATAGCGGCGGGCTTGCCGCCCCATCGGCGCACCCATTGCGCCAGATCATCCATCAAGCAATACACCACCGGCACCACCACCAGCGTCAGCAGCGACGAGGTGATCACCCCGCCAATCACCGCCTGGCCCATCGGGGCGCGCATCTCGGCACCTTCGGACAGCGCCAGGGCCAGTGGCAGCATGCCAAAGATCATTGCCAGCGTGGTCATCAAAATGGGCCGCAAGCGCACTTTGGCCGCCATCAGCAGCGCGTCATGGCGCGCCAGACCCGCCACCGGCCGGCCTTGCTCATCCACCGACGCTGCGCGTGCCCGGATGGCAAAGTCCACCAGCAAAATGGCATTTTTGGTAACCAGGCCCATCAGCATCACCACGCCAATCACCGAGAACATCGACAGCGTCGAGTTGAACATCAGCAGCGCCAGCACCACGCCAATCAGCGTCAGCGGCAGCGCGGTCATCAGCGCCAGCGGCTGGAAAAAGCTCTTGAACTGGCTGGCCAGAATCATGTAGATGAAGATCACCGCCATCGCCAGCGCCGACAGGGCATAGCCAAAGGCCTCGGCCATGTCTTTCACCGAGCCGCTGAACTTGTAGCTGTAGCCCGGGGGCATGGCAATGCTGTCCATGGCGACTTTGATGTCGGCCGAGACCTCGCCCGCCGAGCGCCCTGACACGTTGCCGGTGATGGCCACCTCGCGCGTCAGGTCGCGCCGGTTGATCTGGTTGGAGCCAGTGGACTCGACCACGCGGGCCAGCTGGTCCAGCCGCACCGTGCGCGGGCTGCCATCGGCGTTGCTGCCGATGCTAAACGGCAGGCCACCCAGATCAGCGCTCTGGTTGCGCGCTTGCGGTGCCAGGCGCACGTTCACGTCGTAGGTCTGGTCGTCGGGGGCACGCCAGTTGCCCACCGTCTGGCCGGCTACGAGCGTGCGCAGCGACGCGCCGACCTGTGCCACGCTCAGGCCCAGGTCTGAGGCGGTATCGCGGCGCACCTCGACTTCCAGCGTGGGCTTGGCGGGTTTCAGTGACGAGTCGATATCGACCAGCCCGGCAATGTTGCGGATTTTGTCCAGCGCCAGCACATTGAGCCGCGACAACTCGCCCATGTCGGCTCCCTGAATTGAAAACGCAATCTGCTTTTGTCCGCCCACCGGGTCCAGCAGTCCGACATGCGTGACGGTAATGCCTGGCACCTCGCGCAGCTTCTGGCGCAGCAGCACCGACATGGCATCCACATTTCGCGAGCGCAGCTTGCGCTCCACCAACCGGATGTAGATGCTGGCATACATCTTGCCCATGGCATTGCCGGTGTTGATGGTGGTCAGCGTGTAGCGCACCTCGGGAAACGAGCGAATCACCGCATCCACCTGTCGCGCCCGCGCCTCAGTCACTTCCAGCGACGAGCCCACCGGCGTGTTGAAAGTCAGGTTGGTCTCGGAAAAGTCAGATTT
>JAIFMT010000045.1 GCA_020048295.1 Rhodoferax sp. | reverse complement strand
GGGTTCGGGGTGAAAGGCGCGCGCCGGCAGTCGCGGGCGTGCTGAGGCTTGCCTTTCGCGCGTGCTTTTACCCCGAAACCGCATGCGCATGACCCAGTCGCCGTGCCGGGTAGAAACTGAAGCATCGATTTCGAGAGACACTGCACCCCTTTGAACCGCACCCAGTGATGCCGAACGGCTTGCTCGATTCGTTTGGCATGATGCGCCCGGGGTACGCCACAATCATGACATGTCCCCTGTACCGTCCAACCAACCCCCGCTGGCTGAGCGCCTGCGCCCGCAAAACCTGGGCGCGGTGATTGGGCAGCAGCACTTGCTGGGGCCGGGCATGGCGTTGCGGCTGGCGTTTGAGTCGGGTCAGCCCCACAGTTGCATTCTGTGGGGTCCACCTGGCACCGGCAAAACCACCATTGCGCGGCTGATGGCCACCGCGTTTGACGCGCAATTCATCACCATCAGCGCGGTGCTCGGTGGCATCAAGGACATCCGCGAAGCCGTGGAACTGGCACAGGCCGCGCGCAATGGCAGCGATCAGCAAAGCCTGCACGGCAGTCCGCCACGGCGCACGCTGGTGTTTGTCGATGAGGTGCACCGCTTCAACAAGAGCCAGCAGGACGCTTTTTTGCCGCATGTCGAAAGCGGCCTGTTCACCTTTATTGGGGCCACCACGGAGAACCCCTCGTTTGAAGTGAATTCGGCACTGCTGTCACGCGCTGTGGTGTATGTGTTGCAGCCGCTCACGCCCGAAGATTTAAAGCAAATAGTGCTTGTAGCCCAGGCGCAGCAAGCGCTACCAGCTATAGAAAATAAAGCAGTTGAGCGCTTGGTGGCGTACGCGGACGGCGATGCACGGCGCTTGCTCAATACGCTGGAAACCCTGACGGTGGCCGCAGCACAAGAAAAAGTGGCTGAAATCACCGACATCTGGCTGCTGCAGGTGCTGGGCGAGCGGCTGCGCCGCTACGACAAGGGCGGTGAGCAGTTTTACGACACCATCAGCGCGTTGCACAAAAGCGTGCGCGGCAGCGACCCCGATGCTGCACTGTATTGGCTGGCGCGCATGCTCGATGGTGGTGCAGACCCGCGCTATCTGGCGCGCCGCTTGATCCGCATGGCCAGCGAAGACATTGGCCTGGCTGACCCGCGTGCGCTGCGGCTGGCGCTGGATGCGGCCGAGGTCTATGAGCGTCTGGGCAGCCCCGAAGGCGAACTGGCGCTGGCCGAATGCGTGGTGTATCTGGCGGTGGCACCCAAGTCGAACGCGGTTTATCAGGCCTTCAACGAAATCAAGGCGTTGATCAAGAAAGACGGCAGCCGCCCGGTGCCGCTGCACCTGCGCAATGCGCCAACGCGGCTGATGAAGCAGCTGGACTACGGCAAGGGCTACCGCTACGCGCACGACGAGGAAGGCGGCGTTGCCGCTGGAGAGCGCTACTTGCCCGACGGCATCGCGGAGAGCGGCTTTTACCGCCCGGTGGAGCGCGGACTGGAGATCAAGATTGCTGAAAAGCTGCGCCGCCTCAAGGCGCTGAATCAGGCAGCGCGCACTGCTGCCGCGCCACGCAACGAGTGATCAAGCGCAGCCGGCGGCACTTTCACGATACATCACCCTTTGGGCAGGGCCACTGACTTCATGGTGGCCGGGTCGAATTTGCCGATGCTGCCCGAGGCACCAAAAACCACTGCTGAGCGGTGCGGCGGCTCATCGTCATGATGATGGTCATGGCCACCCTCGTGCGCCTCTGGGTCAATTTCCACTAAAGTGCCAGCCAGCCAGGCGGCAATTGCCCGGTCAGGGTCGGTCTCGGCGGTGGCGATGGCCTGAATGCCCTGGTGCTTCAGGCGATTTTGCAGGCCGCGCCCGAGCCCGCCGGCAATCAGGCAACTGATGCCATCAAGCGGGTGCGCCGCCAGCGCAGCAGCCCCGGCATGGGCAACTTCATGAAAGCTTTGTGCGATGGACAGCTCAATGAGCTGCTTGTCTTGAACCTGCTGGCCGGCAACCTCGTAAAGCCAGAACTTGCGGCATTTGCCGGCATGCCCGGTGATGGTTTTACGGTTCTGGCTGGTGACTGCGATCTTCATGGGTAAACCTTCTCGGTAGATGGGAGACTGCCCGTCAAGGGCAGGCAACATCGCATCCACGCAATCGCTGTGCCAGCACCATCACATTTCTTTAACCCATTGATTTTAAAGTGTAATATTTCAATAATGAGTTGCCATAGCCAGCCGCTTGGCCGGCATGACTGACAGAAATGGCAGTGGACAAGGCGGCATGTCGGGTGGTGCCGGTGCTCGGAAAATTTGTCTCGATAACCTGGGCTAATGTCCTGAAATGCTCTCTGATGTGCTTTTTGAAGCAGGGTAAACCCGGGCAAACCCCTGGCTGAGTATGAAAACCGCGTGACTACAATCGCCAGCACCTTGTTGCCGCACTCGATGCTGGCAGGCTTTTTGCTAATCAAACAGACGTTGGATACACGACCAGACTCATCAGACCGCGTTTAGGGTCAACACATCAGTCGAAGATCAATCTCGGCGAAATTCGGAGAAGTTTTTATGGAAACCTTGATACAGCAGATCATCAATGGTCTGGTGTTGGGCAGCATGTATGCCTTGGTGGCGTTGGGCTACACCATGGTCTATGGCATCATCGGCCTGATCAACTTTGCCCACGGTGAGGTGCTGATGGTGGGTGCCATGACCAGCTGGAGCATCATCGGCATGATGCAGGAGTCAATGCCTGGCACGCCCGGCTGGATCATCTTGCTGGTGTCGATGGTGATTGCCGCCGTGGTGGCTGCAGCGCTGAATTTCAGCATTGAAAAGCTCGCCTATCGCCCGCTGCGCAACAGTCCACGGCTGGCCCCGCTGATCACCGCCATCGGCATGTCGATCCTGCTGCAAACGCTGGCGATGATCATCTGGAAGCCCAACTACAAGCCGTTTCCCAACCTGCTGCCAGTGGTGCCCTATGACATTGGCGGCGCGGTGATCACGCTGACGCAGATACTGATTCTGGCCATGACGGTGGTGTCGCTGGGGGTGCTGATGTGGCTAGTCAACTACACCCGCCTGGGCCGGGCCATGCGCGCTACTGCTGAAAACCCGCGTGTCGCGGCGCTGATGGGGGTCAAGCCCGATCTGGTGATCTCGGCCACCTTCATCATTGGTGCGGTGCTGGCGGCCATTGCCGGCATCATGTGGGCGGCCAATTACGGCACGGTGCAACACACCATGGGTTTCTTGCCGGGGCTCAAGGCCTTCACGGCGGCGGTTTTTGGTGGCATTGGCAACCTGGCCGGTGCCGTGGTCGGTGGTGTGTTGCTGGGCCTGATCGAGTCACTGGGCGCGGGTTACATCGGCCCCATTACCGGCGGCGTGCTGGGCAGCAATTATTCGGACATTTTTGCGTTCATTGTGTTGATCATCGTGCTGACGCTGCGGCCCTCGGGTTTGCTGGGTGAGCGGGTGGCGGACCGGGCTTAACGGGGGAGACGACGTGAGATCAAAACAAATCATCTTATTCCTGCTGGCCGCTGCGGCCTTGCTGATCACGCCCATCATCCTGCAAGGCTTTGGCAATGCCTGGGTGCGCATTGCCGACATGGCCTTGCTGTATGTGCTGCTGGCGCTGGGTCTGAATATTGTGGTGGGTTATGCCGGCTTGCTGGACTTGGGCTACGTGGCGTTTTTTGCCATTGGTGCCTATATGTATGGGCTGATGGCTTCGCCCCACCTGACCGAAAACTTTCCCGCCATCGCGGCCATGTTCCCGGACGGGCTGCACATGCCGATCTGGTTTGTGATTCCAACGGCCGCCGGTCTGGCAGGGTTGCTGGGTGTGCTGCTGGGTGCGCCCACCTTGCGCCTGCGCGGCGACTACCTGGCTATCGTGACGCTGGGTTTTGGCGAAATTATCCGGGTGTTCATGAACAACCTGGACCGCCCCATCAACATCACCAATGGTCCGCGCGGCATGGGCGAAATTGATTCGCTGCACTTTTTTGGCTTCAGCCTGGGTAAATCCGTTGAGATCGGCGGTTTTGAGTTGCCCTCGGTCACGCTGTATTACTACCTGTTTCTGGTGTTGGTCATCGCCAGCGTGGTCATCTCGCACCGATTGCAGTTGTCGCGCGTGGGCCGTGCCTGGATGGCGATTCGTGAGGACGAGATTGCTGCCAAGGCGATGGGCATCAACACGCGCAACCTGAAATTGCTGGCGTTTGGCATGGGTGCCACCTTTGGCGGCGTGTCAGGGGCCATGTTTGCCTCGTTCCAGGGTTTCATTTCGCCCGAATCCTTCAGCCTGATGGAGTCGGTGATGATCGTCGCCATGGTGGTGCTGGGCGGCATTGGCCATTTGCCAGGAGTGGTTGTGGGGGCCATTGCGCTATCGGCCTTGCCGGAGGCGCTGCGCTATCTGGCCGGTCCGCTGCAGTCGCTCACCGGCGGTCGTCTCGATGCGTCCATCTTGCGGCAGCTGTTGATTGCGTTGGCCATGATCAGCGTCATGCTGCTGCGGCCACGCGGCCTGTGGCCTGCGCCCGAGCACGGCAAGTCGCTGGCCAGCACCCGGCCCTGAACGGTACGGCTTACCAGGAATAAAAACCTATGACGACAGACACAGTTCTCAATGTGGCGGGGGTTTCCAAGCGCTTTGGCGGTCTGCAGGCGCTCAGCGATGTGGGCATTCAGATCCAGCGCGGCCAGGTGTATGGCCTGATCGGCCCCAATGGTGCCGGCAAGACCACTTTTTTTAACGTGCTGACCGGCCTCTATACGCCTGATACCGGCACCTTTGAGCTGGCTGGCAAAACCTACCAGCCCACGGCGGTGCATGAGGTGGCGCGTGCCGGCATTGCCCGCACGTTCCAGAATATCCGCCTGTTTGCCGAGATGACGGCGCTCGAAAATGTGATGGTGGGTCGCCATGTGCGCACCCATTCTGGCTTGCTTGGCGCCGTGTTTCGCACCGCAGGCTTCAAGGCCGAGGAAGCGGCGATTGCGCAGCGCTCGCAAGAGCTGCTTGACTATGTGGGCATTGGACGCCTGGCCGACTTCAAGGCCCGCACGCTGAGCTACGGCGACCAGCGGCGCCTGGAGATTGCCCGAGCACTGGCCACCGACCCGCAGCTGATTGCCCTGGATGAGCCCGCCGCCGGCATGAACAGCACCGAAAAAGTCCTGCTGCGCGAGCTGATCGACAAGATCCGCAACGACAACCGCACCATTTTGCTGATCGAACACGATGTGAAGCTGGTGATGGGCCTGTGCGACCGCGTCACCGTGCTGGACTACGGCAAGCAGATTGCCGAAGGCACACCGGCCGATGTGCAGCGCAATGAAAAAGTGATCGAAGCCTATCTGGGCACTGCGGCGCACTGAACAGGGTTGCAAGCTATGACAAATGTTTTACTGAAAATCAAGGGTCTGAAAGTTGCGTATGGCGGCATTCAGGCGGTCAAGGGCGTTGATTTCGAGGTGCGCGAGGGCGAACTGGTGTCGCTGATTGGCTCCAACGGTGCCGGCAAAACCACCACCATGAAGGCCATCACCGGCTCGCTGCCAATCAGCGATGGCGACATCGAGTACCTGGGCAAGAGCATTCGCGGCCAGGGCCCGTGGGATCTGGTCAGGCAAGGCCTGGCCATGGTGCCCGAAGGCCGGGGTATCTTCACCCGCATGACGATTCTTGAAAATTTGCAGATGGGTGCCTACATCCGCAACGACAAGGCTGAAGTGCTGGCTGACATCGACAAGGTGTTTGGCATTTTTCCGCGTCTCAAGGAGCGTCGTGACCAGCTGGCCGGGACGCTGAGCGGGGGCGAGCAGCAAATGCTGGCGATGGGTCGCGCGCTGATCAGTCGCCCCAAGGTGCTGCTGCTCGACGAACCCTCGATGGGCCTGGCCCCGATCATGGTGGACAAGATTTTTGAGGTGGTGCGCGAGGTCTATGCCCAAGGCGTCACGGTGTTGCTGGTGGAACAAAACGCCAGCCGCGCGCTGGCCATTGCCGACCGGGGCTATGTGATGGACTCTGGCCTGATCACCATGACCGGCGAAGGCAAGGTGATGCTCACCGATCCCAAGGTCCGCGCCGCCTATCTGGGCGAATAATAGGCATGTTTTTGGCCTCTAGCCCTTACACGGTAAGCGCTGGTAGCTATTGTTGATATAGCTAATTCAGTGTCCGGCCAGCGCCAGTTGACGGGCCAGCCGATTGTGTTTTTCCAACAAGGGCCCTAGTTCCAGCGTGGCCAACTGTCCTTGGCGTACCACCACGCGGCCGTTGACGATGGTGTAGGCAGCTGCTGGGCTGGCACACAGCAGCAGCGCGCCCACCGGGTCGTGCACTGCGCCACCGGCAAACGCCAGCGTATTCAAGTCAAACAGTGCCAGGTCTGCACACATGCCCACTGCCAGGTGCCCGATGTCGCTGCGTCCCAGTAGTTGTGCGCCGCCACGGGTGGCGAGCGCGAGCGCATCGCGCGCGCTCATTTCAGTTGGTCCCAGGTCGCAGCCGAAAAGCGTCCTGGACTGACCGTGTGCATCGGTGCGGGTTTGTGGCGCCTGCATGGCGCGACCCACCCGGGCCAGCAGCAGCGCCTGTCGCGCCTCTGCCACCATGTGTGCGCTGTCGTTGCTGGCGCTGCCATCCACGCCCAGACCCACCGGCACACCGGCATCGAGCATGCGCCGGATCGGGGCAATGCCGGATGCCAGCCGCATGTTGCTGCACGGGCAATGCGCCACGCCGGTGTGGCTGGTGGCAAACAGGCGGATGCCGTCATCGTCAAGCTTGACGCAGTGCGCGTGCCACACGTCGGGGCCCAGCCAGCCCAGGTCTTGCGCGTATTGCGCCGGGGTGCAGTTGAACTTTTCGCGTGAATAGGCCAGGTCGTGGTCGTTTTCCGCCAGGTGAGTGTGCAGCCGCACCCCGTAACTGCGCGCCAGCCGGGCTGATTCGCGCATCAGGTCGCGGCTGACGCTAAACGGCGAGCAGGGTGCTACGGCCACGTTGACCATTGCGCCATGCGCGGTGTCATGCCAGGTCTCAATCAGCCGCTGCGTGTCTTTCAGGATGAAGTCCTCGCGTTCCACCACGCAATCGGGCGGCAGGCCGCCCTGGCTTTGGCCCACGCTCATGCTGCCCCGGGTGGCGACAAAGCGCATGCCAATCTGCGCTGCGGCTTCGATGCTGTCGTCGAGCCGCACGCCGTTGGGGTAGATGTAGAGGTGGTCGCTGCTGGTGCTGCAGCCCGACAGCAGCAGCTCGGCCATCGCCACCTGGGTGCTGACTTGCACCATCTCGGGGGTCAGACCGGCCCAGATCGGGTACAGACCGCGCAGCCAGCCAAACAGTTCGGCGTCTTGCACGGCGGGAATGGCCCGGGTGAGCGACTGGAACATGTGGTGGTGCGTGTTGATCAGACCTGGCGTGACCAGGTGGTGCCGGGCATCAATGACCTCATCGGCGGTCTGTGGCAGGTCCGCAGCCCCACCGATGGCTTCAATGCGGTGACCCCGGATGAACAGCGACGCATCCCGCCACTCGGTGGCGGACGCTGGGGTAGCCTGGTCGAAGGTGGCAATGCAGTGGGCATTTTTGATCAGCAGGGTTTCCATGGCAGGGCGGCACATTCAGTATCGGAGGGTGGTCTGAAATGCCATGTTCGCACCAAAGCCCCGCCGCTGGCACGTTTTTCTGGGTGATTGCGCGCTTTCCGCTGCAAAACATGGCGAAAACTTGACCAATGAATCTGTTTTTTTGGTGACAAGTTGATATGGCTCAAGGTCTGAGTTGAGTCGGAGTTGCACAGTGGCAGCCATGTTTTCCATCGATACCCTTGATTCTGTTTCACCGCCCCTGCGCATGCCACGTGGCAGGGTTCTGCTGCAACGTGGCGCCAACACGGTGCTTGTGCATTACATTGAGTCGGGCCGCGTCGCGCTCGGCTTGCTTGACGACGGGATGCTGGCGCATCAGATCGGTGTGCTGCAAGGTCCATGTTGGCTGGATGCAAGCTCGGTGGTGCTGGGTTTGCCGCATCTGGTCGATGCAGTGGCCGACACGCCGGTGGTGTTGCGCAACGTGTTGCTGGCAGATTTCCGCAAAGCCATTGGCGACATGCCTGAATCGGCCCAGGCCGTGCTCAGCGATGTGGCGATGGCGCACCGCCATCAAACCGAGTTTGCGGTGAGTCGTCTGGCCAAGGATGCCGAAGCGCGTTGTGCCGAATGGCTGCTCAGCCACGCGCAGCAGTGCAGCAGTGGCATCATGGTCGAATTGCAGCAACGCAAACGCAGCATCGCGGCGCAGCTGGGCATTGCGCCCGAAACCTTTTCGCGCGTGCTGCGGCATTTGCGCGAGCAAAGCCTGATCAGCGGAACGGGTCGTGTGCTCAACCTGGTGGACCCGGGCGGTTTGCGTTCGCTGGCCGGGGTTTAACCGCCCGGCGTGCCTCAGCGCCCCTGGGTCAGTGCTTGCAGGATGTTTTCGGGGGTGGCGGGCGCGTTGAGGCGCACCGGTTGGCCATCGCTGCGGGCATGCGCCACGGCATCACGCAGGGCTTCAAACACGCTGATGGCCAGCATGAACGGTGGCTCGCCCACCGCCTTGGCACCAAACACGTTGTCCTCGGGGTTGGGCGCGTCCCACAAATCCACCTTGAAATGCGCCGGCACATCGCCTGCCGTGGGAATTTTGTAGGTGCTCGGTGCGTGCGTGCTCAGCACGCCGGCCTCATTCCACACCAGCTGCTCGGTGGTCAGCCAGCCCATGCCCTGCACAAACGCGCCTTCGATCTGGCCGATGTCGAGTGCCGGATTGATGGAGCGTCCCACGTCGTGCAGGATGTCCACGCGCAGCACCTTGTTTTCACCCGTCAGTGTGTCGATGACCACTTCGGTACACGCCGCACCATAGGCAAAGTAATAAAACGGCCGCCCGGTGAGGGTGGTTTTGTCGTAATGGATTTTGGGTGTGCGGTAAAAACCGTCGCTCCACAGCTGGATGCGGTTGGCATAGGCCTGCTGCACCACGGCATCAAAACTGCGGCTGGTTTTAGGGGTGATGACCTGACCGCCCTTGAACGTGACAGCAGCGGCACCAACGCCGTCCAGCCCCGCCACAAACGCCGCCAGGTTGCTGCGCACCTGCGCGGCGGCGTACTGCGCAGCCCGGCCATTGAGATCGGTGCCGGCCGAGGCAGCGGTGGCAGAGGCGTTGGGGATTTTGCTGGTGTCGCTGGCACTGCACAGCACGCGCTGCAGCGGCACGCCAAGTTCATCGGCGACGATTTGCGCCACCTTGGTGTTGAGGCCCTGGCCCATTTCGGTGCCGCCGTGGTTGACCTGCACGCTGCCGTCCAGATACACATGCACCAGCGCGCCGGCCTGGTTGAACAGCGTGGCGGTAAAGCTGATGCCAAATTTGACCGGTGTGATGGCGATGCCACGCTGCAGCGTGCTGTGCTTTGAATTCCAGGCGTAAATGGCCTCTAGCCTTTGTTGATATTGCGCTGACAGCTCTAGTTGTAATAGCAATGGCAGGAGGATGTTGCCCTCCACCGGCATGCCGTAGTGGGTGGTGTTGCGGCGCAGTGCCGACAGGCTGGCCAGACTGTTGGCGGGCTGCGATGGCTGTGGCGCATTTGCCACATCTGCTGGCACGGCTTCAGACAGCTCGTCAGTCGCCAGTCGGGCGGGCAAGCCGGCCGACGACAGCGTGCCATCGCTGCGCAGCCACAGGCCGTGGCTTTTCATCAGCGCCTGCACGGCGGCGCTGCGTTCCTCCTGGCGACGCTCTTGCACCTGGACCCGCTCATTGCTGTAGAGGTTTTGCAGCCGCACGCTTAAGGCATCGAGCCCCAGATAGCGGGCAATGTCACCCAGAATCGCCTCAGTGACGATCATCCCCTGCGGTCCGCCAAAGCCGCGAAACGCCGTGTGGCTTTGCGTGTTGAGCTTGCAGCGGTACGAGGTGATCTCGACATCTTGCAGGTAATAGGCGTTGTCGGCATGAAAAATGGCACGGTCGGCCACCGGGCCGGACAGGTCGGCGCTAAAACCACAGTGCGCTGCCATCATCAGCTGCAGACCGCACAGCCTTCCGCTGTCGTCAAAGCCAACCGCGTAGTCATAGCTGAACGGATGGCGCTTGCCAGTGATCATGAAGTCGTCGTCGCGGTCCAGCCGCAGCTTGACCGGGCGCTGGCACTTGGCCGCCGCCACGGCGGCCCACACCGCCAGGTGGCCGGCCTGCGTTTCCTTGCCGCCAAAGCCGCCCCCCAGACGCCGGCACACCACGCGTACCGCGTGGTTGTCCAGGCCAAGCGCGTGCGCCACCCAGTGCTGCACCTCGCCGGGGTGTTGCGTGCTGCTGTGAATCAGCCACTGGTTCTGCTCTTGCGGCTGGGCATAGGCGACCTGGCCTTCGAGGTAAAAGTGCTCTTGCCCACCGACTTCAAGCGTTGCGCTCAGGCGGTGCGGTGCGCGCGCCAAGGCAGCGGCCGCATCGCCACGGCGCAGCGTGACCGGCGGCAACACATAGCTTTGCGCTGCCAGCGCGTCGCGCACATTCAGCACCGCCGGCAGCGCGGCGATCGTCACCTTGACCTGGCGCGCAGCGTGGCGCGCCTGCTGCACGCTGTCAGCCACCACCAGACCGATCACCTGGCCGACATGCTGCACGCTGTCGATGGCAAACACCGGCTCGTCACCGGCAAACGCCGCCAGCATCGGGTTGCCTGGCACATCAGCGGCCAGAACCACCCCGCGCACACCGGGCAGGTTCAGCGCCGCTGCGCTGTCAATGCCGAGGATCTTGCCGTGTGCCACGGCCGACAAAATCGGCGCGGCGTGCAGCGTGCCACGCAGCTCCGGCAGGTCGTCAATGTAGGGTGCTGCACCCGCAATCTGGGCGCGTGCACTTTCATGGTGCACAGACGCACCGCAGGCCCCGGCGTGGTCTGCTGCGGCTGCCACGGTGGCGATGGGTTCGGCGCTCACAGCGATGTTCCTTCCAGCGAAAAGTGGGCCACTTCGGTCGCAGCCTGCCCCTGGGTTTCCAGCCAGAAGCGCTGCAGCAGGTTACCCAGCACCCGGCGGCGGTAGTCACTGCTGGCGCGCATGTCGGAAATCGGCTCAAACTCGTGGCGCAGCGTGTGCATGGCGCGCTCAATCAGCGCTTGTGACCACACCTGGCCGGTCAGCGCCGCCTGCGTCTGGCTGGCGCGCACCGGTGTGGCTGCAACACCGCCAACCCCGATCGAAACGCAGTCCACCGAGCCGTCGTGCAGCTCGATGCGCAGCGCCAGGCACAGCGCAGAAATATCGTCTTCAAACCGCTTGGAGACTTTATAGACTCGCAAAAATTCATTGACGGTGGGGCGTGGCACGTCGATGCGCGTCAGCACCTCGTCGGCGGCAATGATGTTCTGCCGGTAGCCGGTGTAGAGCGA
Organism: Rhodoferax sp.; assembly: GCA_020048295.1. The sequence continues at coordinate 2,744 of JAIFMT010000045.1, read as the reverse complement.
CTCCAGCGGCACGGTGCGCTGGCCGCGCACACTGGCCAGCAGCACGCGCGCGTGCAGGGCAATCAGCAGCGGCATGCTGTCGCCAATGGGCGAGCCATTGGCCACATTGCCACCCAGCGTGCCGGCGTTGCGCACCGGCAACCCGGCAAAGCGGCTGGCAAAGCTGTGCAGTTGCGAGCGCTCGGCCAGCAGCGCGTCAAACGCATCGCTCAGGGTCACCGCCGCGCCGATGGTCAGGGTGTTGGCATCGCGGCTGATCTGGCGCAACTCGGCGACGCGACTGACATCGAGCACGCTCGCAAAATTCATGTGCCCCTTGTTGATCCACAGCCCCACATCGGTGCAACCGGCCACCAGTTGTGCTTGCGGGTGGGCGGCACGCTCACGCAGCAGCTCGGCCAGCGTGTCTGGCGCTTTATATGAAAAATCGGCCTCTAGCCCTTGTCCAGTATGCGTGATTAGCTCTAATTTTGAGAGTATGGCGGCGTTGTCCTGCGACACCTGCGGCAGCGCTGCCATGGTTTGTGCGGCGTGCAAAATGGGCTGGTAGCCGGTGCAGCGGCACAGATTGCCCGACAGCGCCTGTTGCGCTTGTTCCCGGCTGATGGCCTCGCCTTGCAGCACCTGGTTTTGGTACAGGCCAAACAGGCTCATGGCAAAACCCGGCGTGCAAAAGCCGCATTGGCTGGCGTTGCTATTGTGCAACGCTTGTTGCACCGGGTGCAGCGTGCCGTCTGCGCCAGCCAGGTCTTGCGCCGTCCACAGCGCCATGCCGTGAATGGAATGCGCCAGCCGGATGCAGCTGTTGACCGCGCTGTACCTGAGCTGATCGGCCACTTTTTCAGCCAGCACCACGGTGCAAGCCCCGCAGTCGCCTTCGTTGCAGCCTTCTTTGGTGGCGGTCAGCCCCAGGTCTTCGCGCAGCAGTTGCAGCAGGGTGCGGGTTGGCGGCACGCCGGTGAGCGAAATAATTTCGCCAGCATGGACAAATTCAAGCACGGGGTGATGCATGGCTATTTTTTCTGCAAAGGGGCAAGGGTGAACAGGGTGACAAGCCGCGGAATGCAAGTTTCCTGCCACGGTGGCATTTTCCTTGCTTGAAGACTGATCAGACGGCATGGCTGCATGGCAATTTGCATTTTTCTCCTGGATGTCTTTCATTTATACGCTTTTGCCACGGCGCTTTCGTTGAGAATTGCTCTTTTCAAGCTTGAAACATCCTTCTTGTGGATTCCAACCCTGCGCCCATGACGACACCGCGACTGCAACTCTCAGGCATTACCAAGCGCTATCCCGGCGTGGTGGCCAATCACGAGGTCAGCCTGACGGTGCAGCCGGGTGAAACGCACGCGGTGCTGGGGGAAAACGGTGCCGGCAAATCGACCTTGATGAAGATCATCTACGGCTCGGTCAAGCCCGATGCCGGCACGGTGCGCTTCAACGGCCAGCTGGCGCACATCAAAAATCCGCAAGAGGCGCGAGCCTTGGGCATCAGCATGGTGTTTCAGCATTTCAGCCTGTTTGACACCATCACGGTGGCAGAAAACGTCTGGCTGGGCCTGAGCAAGACGTTGAGCTTGGCACAAGTCACCCGCAGCATCGAGACCAAGGCCGCCGAATACGGGCTGGACATTGACCCGCAGCGCCCGGTACACACCTTGAGCGTGGGCGAGATGCAGCGGGTGGAGATCATTCGCGCCTTGCTGACCCAGCCGCAACTGCTGATCCTGGATGAGCCGACCTCAGTGCTGACCCCGCAAGCGGTTGACAAGCTGTTTGTGGTGCTGAAAAAGCTCGCTGCCCAAGGCTGCAGCATTTTGTACATCAGCCACAAGCTGCACGAGATTCGCGAGTTGTGCAGCGCCTGCACGGTGCTGCGGGGTGGCGTGGTCACCGGGGTGTGCAACCCGGCTGAGGAAAGCAACGCGTCGCTGTCGCGCTTGATGATCGGTGCCGAGCCGCCGGCGCTGACGCATCGCGCACAAGACCCGGGCCCATCTGTCTTGAGGGTCAGCAACCTGATCTTGCCGCGCCAGGACCCGTTTGGGGTGGATCTGGAAGCCATCAGCTTTGAAGTGCGCGCCGGCGAGGTGGTTGGCATTGCCGGCGTGTCGGGAAATGGTCAAAAGGAGCTGCTGTGCGCGCTGTCGGGTGAAGACACGCGGCCCACGCCAGGCAGCGTGCGCATTGGGCGCATCGACGTCTCAGCCATGCATGCCGGGCTGCGGCGCACGCTGGGCTTGCATTTTGTGCCCGAAGAGCGCCTGGGCCGGGGGGCCGTGCCGACCTTGTCGCTGGCGCACAACCTGCTGCTGACGCGGCCAGAGTCGATTGCCTACCCGGGCTTTCTGGGTGGCTGGGTGCGCGTGCGGCAACTGGAAGCGCAGGCCACCCGCATCATCGAGCGCTTCAAGGTCAAGGCAGGCGGGCCGCGATCGCAGGCGCGTTCGCTGTCGGGCGGCAATCTGCAAAAGTTCATTGTTGGCCGCGAGATTGATGCCAAGCCCACCTTGTTTATCGTCTCGCAGCCCACCTGGGGCGTGGATGTGGGTGCCTCGGCGCAAATTCGGGCGGAGATTCTGGCGCTGCGCGACGGCGGCTGTGCCGTGTTGGTGGTGAGCGAGGAACTCGACGAGTTGTTTGAAGTCTGTGACCGCCTGCACGTGATTGCCCGCGGCCAGTTGTCGCCATCGTTGCCGGTGGCGCAGGCCACGGTGGAAAAGATTGGCGAATGGATGAGCGGC
>JAIFMT010000238.1 GCA_020048295.1 Rhodoferax sp. | reverse complement strand
AGGTTAAGTGCTTCAAAATGCCGAACAGCGGTGTAGCGGTAGGTGCGTGCCACCAGAGCAAAATCACCTTTGCGCAAGGCTGCCACGGCGGGTTTGAGTCCTTCGTTGACATATTGCTGCCACAGCTTCTCAAAGTCGGCTTGTACTTTGATCTCATCGGCCGTGTGGCCAATAGCCCGGTAATCTTTCCAGGCTTGGTTGATTTTGACGATGTCACCCTCGATTTGTGCTGCCAGTTCCTGCGCTTTTTCGACTTGTTTGAAATCCACTTCGTCGGTCGCCAGCGCCGTGGACAGTGCCAACTGGTTGCGTAACTGCAAGCGGGCAATGGTGTCGAGGTACATCACGGCGTGTGCGCCTTCGCGATAGACCATGCCGATTTTCTGATTGGCCTGGCTCATGCCAAACCACCCCAGCCAGCCCACGCTGAGCACCATGAGCGCGGCCAGCGCAATCAGCAAACTCAGGCGGCGGCTGATGTTGGGTTTCAGCCAGGCGCTGAGCCAGCCAGCGATGCCGGTGCGCACCACCCGACCGTGGTGAATGCGCATGCCACCGGCACGGTCTTCACGAAAGCGTTGGTAAATGGCCTCAATCGGTGGAATCGCGTCGCGCTCTGGCTTCATGCGCACCGATGCGTAACCGATGAGCTTGCCGCCCTCCCAAACCGGCGACACATTGGCCACAACCCAGTAGTAGTCGCCATTTTTGCGCCGGTTTTTCACCATACCGGTCCAGGACCTGCCGTTGGCCAGGTCCCGCCACATGTCGGCAAAGGCCTGTGGCGGCATGGATGGGTGGCGCACCACGTTGTGGTTGTGATCCAGCAGCTCGTCTTCGGTAAAGCCGCTGGCCTCAATAAAATCGGCGTTAACGTAGGTGATACGACCGGTGGTGTCGGTGCGCGAGACGGGTGATTGGTTGTCGCGCAGGATGTATTCGTTTTGCGTGACCGGTTGGTTGTTCAGCATGAAAAGGTCCTGATCATCATGCACCCGAGTTTGCGACAAAAAAAGCCATCTATAGCAGATTGGATCAATAAAAATTGACAAATATCACGCTATGTTGTGGCTCTGTGGTGGTTGAATGTTAGGCGAAAACCATGACTTCCATCACACAGCCGCTACACTTTATCGGCTCAACGGTGCCGCATGCCGGGGTCGTTCAACGGCAACGACGGGCGGGTAGCCTGCCAGCTTGCCGTGGCTCATATTTTTTGTCTGGAAATACCGCATGTTGTCTTCTGTGTCCAAGCCCAAGGTTCTCGTTGTCGAAGACGAGCTGGTGGTGGCGCGTGACATTGAGCAGCAGCTCATTGAGCTGGGCTACCACCCGGTAGGCTGCGTTGACCGCGGCGAGCAAGCGGTGGATTTGGCCGCTGTGCTGCGCCCCGACCTGGTGCTGATGGACATCCAGCTCGCCGGTAGCATGGACGGCATCACCGCAGCGCAGCTGATTCGCAACCAGTTTGCCCTGCCGGTGGTTTTTTTGACCGCCTTTACTGCCGACGATGTGCTGGCGCGCGCCAAGCTGACCGAGCCGTTTGGCTACATCCTCAAACCCTTTTCAGAGCGTGAGCTGCGCACTGTGCTGGCCATGGCGCTTTACAAGCACCAGGCCGAGGCCCGCCTGCAAAACACCACACGCCAGCTCAAGGCGCTGTCCAGGCGGGTGTTGCTGGCGCAAGAGCAGGAGCGCCGACGCATTGCCATCGAACTGCACGATGAGCTGGGCCAGTCACTGACGGCCATCAAGATCAACCTGCAGCTCAGTGAGCGCTTCAAAGGGCAGGTGCCCACCAACCTGAATCTGGAGAGCATTCGCATTGTTGAAGACACCTTGCAGCAGGTGCGCAACCTGGCGACCGGTTTGCGCCCGTCCATGCTGGACGACCTGGGTTTGGTGCCGGCTTTGCAGTGGTTGTCTGATCAGGCGGCGCAACGCAGTGGTTTTACCGTCAGTTTTCAGTACCAGGACACTGGCGGGCGGGTCGCCAGCGACATCGAAACGGTGTGTTTTCGCATCGTGCAAGAGGCGCTGACCAATATCGCGCGCCATGCACTCGCCAGTGAGGTCACCATCCGGCTGAGCCGCGAGGACGGTGAGCTGCACCTGAGTGTCAGTGACGATGGCCAGGGCTTTGATTTGGCGGCCATGACCGAGCGTGCGATTGCCGGTGGCAGCCTGGGCGTGCTGGGCATGCAAGAGCGCGCCACGCTGGTGGGGGGACAGCTTGACATCGACTCGGCACCCGGACGTGGCAGCACGGTGCACTTCAAGTGCCCATGGTTGTCGCAGGAGCCGGTGGTATGAGCCCGGTACGCGTGCTGCTGGCCGACGACCACACGCTGGTGCGCGCCGGCTTGTGCAAGCTGATGGAGTCGATTGCCGGCTTCGAAGTGGTGGGGGAGGCCGGCAACGGCCAGGCGTTGCTGGACCTGGCCGACAGGCTGCAACCACAACTGGTGCTGATGGACATCGCTATGCCCGGTCTCAATGGCATTGAAACCACCGCCCGCCTGCTCAAGCGCTGGCCAGACATCCGGGTGCTGATCTTGTCAATGCATCAGAACGAAGAATATGTGCGCCAGGCGCTGCGTAACGGCGCGGTAGCCTATTTGCTTAAAGATGCCGCACCACTGGAGTTGGAGCTGGCGCTCAACGCCGTGCTGCGCGGAGAAACCTACCTGAGTCCGGCGGTTTCCAAAGGCGTGGTGAATGACTATGTGCAGCGCTTGCGCGGTGATGTGCAACCCGGCGATGCGTTGTCACCACGCCAGCGCGAGGTGCTGCAACTGATTGCCGAAGGCCAAAGCACCAAAGAGATTGCGCGTCGTCTGGACCTTTCGGTGAAAACGGTGGACACCCACCGCAGCCAGCTGATGCGCCAGCTTGACATCCACGAGGTGGCCGGGTTGGTACGCTACGCCATGCGGTCAGGCCTGGTTTCTATATAAGAAAATGGCCTCTAGCGCTTATACAGAAAGCGCTATAAGCTATATTTTGTGAAGCGGTTTCCGGGTTAGCGCTGGCGCGATTTCATGGCCCGCTCGACCTCGCGCTTGCCTTCGCGGTCTTTGATGGTGTCGCGCTTGTCGTGTTCTGCCTTGCCTTTGGCCAAGGCAATTTCGCATTTCACCTTGCCATTTTTCCAGTGCAGGTTGAGCGGCACCAAGGTGTAGCCCTTTTGCTCTACCTTGCCAATCAGCCGCTTGATTTCTTCTTTGTGCATCAGCAGCTTTTTGGTGCGCTGTTTGTCCGGGCTGATGTGGGTGGAGGCCGTGCCCAGCGGGTTGATTTGCAGGCCAATGATGAACAGCTCGCCATTGCGGATCACCACATAGCCGTCGGTCAGCTGCACCTTGCCTTCGCGCAGCGATTTGACCTCCCAGCCTTCGAGCACAATGCCAGCTTCAAACCGCTCCTCAAAAAAATAATTGAAAGCGGCTTTTTTGTTGTCGGCAATGCGGGCAGCGGTGTCTGGTTTCTTGGCCATGGGGGTGTGCAGGTTGATGAATAACCGATGATGCCAGCTTGACTACAATCCGGCGCTCAAACGCCATTCTATGAAAACTGTCAAAAAGTCCGTTTTAATCTGGTACAGCCCGGCCGAGATGTACCGGCTGGTGGTCGATGTTGACCATTACCCCCAATTTTTGCCGTGGTGCGACCGCGCCAGGGTGGTCAGCCATGAAGAAAACGGCATGATCGCTGAAATCGGCATTGCCTTTAGCGGCATCCACCAGACCTTCACCACCCGCAACGCACACATTGTTGACCAGCAAGTGATCATCAACCTGATCGATGGCCCATTTTCCAAACTTGAAGGCGAATGGAATTTTTTGACGCTTGGCAGCGAGCAGCGCGCCTGCAAGGTCGAACTGGCGCTGACCTATGCAGCCCGGTGTTTGACAAAATCGCCGGCAGCATGGTTGACGCTTTTGTCAAACGTGCCAGGCAGGTTTATGGTGAATGAGCCAGACTACCAGGTGAGGCTGGTGTATTCGCCCGCAGCGCGTCAGGTGCATCAGGTCACGCTTGAACTCAGCGCTCCGTGCGATGTGCTGCAAGCCCTGCGCCTGAGTGGCTGGCTCGAAAAATTTCCTGAAATCGACAGTACCGATACGCTGGTGGGCATCTGGGGTCGTCTGACTGAGCTGCGTCAGCCGCTGCGTGACCAGGACCGGGTGGAGATTTATCGGTCGTTGCGGGTCGATCCCAAAGTGGCGCGGCGTGAGCGCTTTGTCAGCCAGGGTGCGCGCGCTGCCGGTTTGTTTGCCAAAAAGCGCGCCGGGGCCAAAGCCGGCTACTGACAGCACCGCCCGCCTGGGGCGTTATTTGCAGTCGGACTCGATGATGCCCTGAAGGCGTTGTACCTCTGCCGCGCGGGCTGCGTCATCCATCACTTCACGTTCACCCTTGGCGTTGATGCGCCCAATGCGGATGCCCGAATCCAGCGTAGCCTTGGCTGATTTGGCGCGCGTGCAGTTTTCTGCTTTGGCTTGGGCTTGTTTGGCCTCTTCGGCGCGGCGTTTGTCGGCTTCGAGTTGCTCGGCCTTTTTCTTCTTTTCGGCAAGCTCCTTGTCAAGGCCCGACAGCTTGGGCGCGCTGGCAGCAGGTTGGCCGGGCAGGGCGGAGGCTACTGCGGCGGGCACTTGGGCCGCCAGCGTGTTGTCGCCGGTTGCCCCCGGGCGTTTGCGAATGTCTTTTTCTGGCACGTTGGCTGGCGGCGCACGGTCGCTGAACACTTTACGGCCATCTTTGTCAATCCACGACCACTGTGCGGCTGCCACCAGCGGCAGCAAACTGATCAGGGCGAAGGCGATGTATGCGAGTTGTTTCATGGGGTCCGAGTTTATGCCAGCGGGCATGCCACAGGGCAGCAAGGGTTGCAGCAACCAGCATCCGATACCGCCGGGCTCTGATGGATGCGCGTACTTGTCCAGGCGTTTATGCAGCATATCGGGGCTTAGGCTGTCAGCCAACTCCTGGGCGCACTGCATGTTGTCAATGCGCAAGAAACAGTTGTCAGCCTGTACGAAGTCGATGCCCTCGCGTTTGAGCGACTGCACCAGTGCGCTGTGGCCGTTGCAGTAAAGCTGCAAACCAGTCAGATGGATTCACGCCCTATCATCAGGCCTTTCCAGCAGGTTGCAAACCGCTTTATTATTCATAGCTTCTAGCGCTTTCGGAGTATGGGCTAGAGGTCTAAAACATATGAAATTTCCAAACAACACAGTTCAAACTGGCTACATCAGCCCACTTGGCCCCATGACGCTGGCCGCCACCCCCAGCGCGCTGGTGG
>JAIFMT010000145.1 GCA_020048295.1 Rhodoferax sp. | reverse complement strand
CGCATCAATGGTGGGCTGAAAGTTGGAACTGTCAGCCGAGCCCTCGCCGGTATTCACGGTGTTGTCAGTGGGCAGGTCGGGCTTGTTTGCTTCGGTCATGGGACACTCTTCATCAGGTTGGGGCTCGGCTTGTCAGCGCGTGGGTCCCGCAAAACTTCAATCATTTCTGGAACACTTGAAACATCAAACCCGCAAAGAACGTATTGTTCGTCGCGGGTTTGGTACGGTGCCTGGGCAACGGGGCAAACTCAAATACGCATGGGCATCACCACATATTTGAAATGATCGATCTCGGGGATGGTCAGCAGCGCCGAGCTGTTGCCGTCAGACAGTTCGAGTTTGATCATTTCTTGCGTCATGTTGGACAGCGCGTCGATCAAATAGGTGACGTTGAAGCCAATCTCGATGCTGTCGCCGTTGTAATCAATGTCAAGTTCATCAACGGCTTCTTCTTGTTCGGCGTTGTTGGCAGCCACCCGCAGCGTGCCGGGGTCGATGTTAAGGCGCACACCCTTGAACTTTTCGCTGGTCAGGATCGCGGTACGCTGCAAGGTTGACAGAAGCGCGGCACGGCCCAGAATGATGGCGTTGTGGTGGTTGCGCGGAATCACCCGGTTGTAATCAGGGAACTTGCCTTCCACCAGCTTGGTGACAAACTCCATGCCTTCAAAACTGAACTTGGCCTGGTTGCTGGCAAACTGCATCTCGATGGCACCGTCGGCATCTGACAGCAGGCGCTGCATTTCCAGCACGGTCTTGCGCGGCAAGATCACCTCTTGCTTGGGTACCGCCACGTCCAGCGTGGCGGAGGCAAACGCCAGCCGATGGCCATCGGTGGCCACCAGGCTGAGCTGCTGGCCTTCGGCCACAAACAAGATGCCGTTGAGGTAGTAGCGAATGTCATGCACCGCCATGGCAAACGACACCTGGCTGAGCAGGTTTTTCAGCGTCTTTTGTGGCACGCTGAACACCGGGCCAAAGTTGGCCGCCTCTTGCACCAGCGGAAAGTCTTCGGCCGGCATGGTTTGCAGGGTAAATTTGCTTTTGCCGCCCTTGAGGATCAATTTGGCAGCGCTGGATTCGAGCGACACCGTCTGGTCGGGCGGCATGCTGCGCAGAATGTCGATGAGCTTGCGCGCACCCACCGTGGTGCTGAAGTCACCCTCGTCGCCACCGAGTTCGGCTCTGGTGCGGATCTGGATTTCAAGGTCGCTGGTGGTCAGCTCGATGCTGCCCGATGTCTTGCGGATCAACACGTTGGCCAGAATCGGCAGCGTGTGGCGGCGCTCGACAATGCCGGAGACGGCTTGCAGCACGGACAACACGCGGGCCTGGGTGTCTTTCAAAACAATCATGTCTTCCTCTTGTGTTCAGTGATATCAATGTTCAACGGGGGTTTCCAGGCGGCACCGGTGATGGCATCCGTGCAGCGACTGGCTATTTTCCCCTTATTTCGGGTCAGCCCTTGAGGGTTTGTTCCAGCACATGCAGTTGCTGGTTCAGCTCAGTGAGTTGCTGGCGCTCGCCACCAATCTTGCGCACCGCATGCAGCACGGTGGTGTGGTCGCGCCCGCCAAACAATTCTCCAATTTCAGGGAGGCTTTTTTGGGTCAGCTCTTTCGCCAGGTACATGGCGATCTGGCGCGGCCGCGCAATGCTGGCCGGACGCTTCTTGGAGTACATGTCGGCAATTTTGATCTTGTAGTAGTCGGCCACTGTTTTCTGAATGTTTTCCACAGAAATCTGCCGGTTCTGAATCGACAACAGGTCACGCAAGGCCTCACGCGCGAGCTGAATCGAAATTTCTTTCTGGTTGAAGCGCGAATACGCCAGAATTTTGCGCAACGCACCTTCAAGCTCGCGCACATTGGAGCGAACGTTTTTGGCCACAAAAAATGCCACTTCTTCAGGCATCGCAATGCCTTCGGCCAGCGCCTTGTTGATTAAGATGGCCACCCGCATCTCCAGCTCAGGGGGCTCGATGGCCACCGTCAGCCCGGAGTCAAAACGCGACACCAGGCGCTCATGAATGTCGGCCAGACCCTTCGGGTAGGTGTCGCTGGTCATCACGATGTGCGACTTGCGCGCCAGCAGCGCTTCAAAAGCATTGAAAAACTCTTCTTGCGTGCGCTCCTTGTTGGCCAGAAACTGCACATCGTCGATCAGCAGCAGGTCCAGCGTGTGGTACCGCTCCTTGAATTCGTCAAATGCCTTGCGTTGGTAAGCCTTCACGACATCGGTGACAAACTGTTCGGCATGGATATAGAGCACCTTGGCACCGGCACGCTCGCTGACCAGCTGGTTCCCGACGGCATGCATCAGGTGGGTTTTCCCCAGGCCAACGCCGCCGTAGATAAACAGCGGGTTGTACAAATGACCCGGCATGCCGGCCACGTGCATGGCGGCAGCGCGCGCCATCCGGTTGGCGCTGCCTTCAACCAATGTCTCAAAGGTTAGGCCTGTGTTGAGCCGACTTTTGAGCGCCTCGCCCAGGTTGCCCGGACCTGCCGCTGCGCCCAACTCACCCGCAGTCACCGGCTGTGGCCGGGCACCCAGGTGTGGTTTGGCAACAGGCTCACGCTGTGCCAGTGCCAACTCGATGCGCACTGGCTGACCCGTTAGCCGTTCCATCAACAGGGCCAGTCGGGCGCTGTATTGCGCCCGGATCCAATCGAGTTTGAAGCGGTTGGCAACATACAGCGTGACCTTGGAAAGGTCCTCTGAAACTTCAGCCGTCAGCGGTTTGATCCAGGTCTGGAACTGCTGCTCAGGCAGTTCCAGGGCGAGCAAATCAATGCAGTCTTGCCAGAAATCCGGTCCTGCTTCAGCAGCGATGGTGTCTGGCATGGGGGTGTGTCCCTCGGTCATTGTGATGTGATACTTTGTGGATAGTTCTTGTTTTCAAGCCGTGCGATTCTATTTTATCAAACGCTTATCCACATTTTTTCAAGCCGCCAGAGCTGCTTCCCGGTCATCACGCAACGGCTGGCCAAGGATAGTTGAGGCCGTTGCCAGAGTTGACACATAAAGTTTGCGATAATCCGCGGTTCCCTGAATGGTTCAGGCGAAACTGAACTTCGATACAGGTGGCAGCATATTGCCAGGTGACCTGCATCGCCCCCGAGACTCTTAGGATTTCTAACATGAAACGCACTTACCAACCCTCCAAAATCCGCCGCGCCCGTACCCACGGCTTTCTGGTCCGCATGAAGACCCGTGGCGGACGCGCTGTCATCAACGCCCGTCGTGCCAAGGGTCGCAAACGCCTGGCAGTCTGATTGATCAAAGCCGATGGCTGCGGTCTGCGGTTGAACTGTTTGGCAGGGCGTACGGGTTTTGCAACGTCTCAAAACCCGCCCCCAATTCCAGGCGGTGTTGGCCGGGGAAACACTGGCCCGCACCCCGCACTTTGTACTGCATGGTGTGGCGTTGCCTGAGGTGATGCCGCGACCTGCCGCAGCGCCGCCAAAAACCGCCAGCCCCGCTTTGTTTGCGCCGCACGGTGTCTGGCTGGGTGCCATGGTACCCAAGCGCTGGGCCAAACGGGCGGTAACGCGCAACGCCATCAAACGCCAGATCTATTCTGTGAGTCTTGAATTCGAGTCGTCGCTGGCCTGTGCCGCACATGTGGTGCGGTTGCGCAGTGGTTTTGACCGCAAACAGTTCGTCAGTGCAAGCTCGGACACCTTGAAGGCCGCCGTGCGTCAGGAGTTGCAGTTGCTGTTTGTCAACGCCCGCCGTTTGTCGCCAGTAGCGACACTGGGGGCCGCATGATGGCGCGCTTTTTGATTGCTGTGGTCAAGGGCTACCGTTTGTTGTTGAGTCCGTCACTGGGGTCGTCGTGCCGTTTTGAGCCGACCTGTTCGCTTTATGCCATTGGCGCGTTGCAAACGCACGGTGCGTTCATGGGCAGCTACCTGACGCTCAAAAGAATCGGGCGCTGCCAGCCCTGGTGTGACGGCGGGCATGATCCTGTGCCACCTTCTGTGCCTGCTGCTGCGGGTGCGGGCCTGTTTACCCGCCTGTTTTCCACCACCCCTCCCGAGAAGTCCTCATGAACGATATCCGTCGCACCATTTTGTGGGTGATCTTTGGTTTTGCCATGGTCATGTTGTGGGATAAATGGCAAATCCACAACGGCCATCAGCCCACATTCTTTCCCGGTGCCGTGCCCGCGGCTGCGCCAGCCAGTACCGCTGCGCATGCCGCACCCGGCCAGACCGGTGTGCGCAGCGACATTCCTTCTGCCGCACAAAATGTAGCTGTCAGCGCAGAGCCAGAGAGGGATGCAGCCATTTTGGCTTCTCAACAAGCACCGTCTCCCGCAGCGGAAAAAGTGCTGGTCGAAACAGACGTGCTCAAAGTGACGTTTAGCACTGAGGGGGGCTCAGTGGTGCGCACCGAGTTCCGCAAGCATGTGGACATGGCCGACAAGACACGTCAGTTTGTGCTGCTCGACGACAGCCCGGCACGCGTTTATCTGGCCCAGTCGGGCCTGATTGGTGCTGGTGCCGGCAATGCCGCGCTGCCCACGCACAAGACTGTCATGACCCTGGCCCCGGGTGAGCGGACCCTGAAAGACGGCAGCCAGTCGCTGCAGTTGCGCTTTGAATCGCCCGAGGTGGGTGGCATCAAACTGGTCAAGACTTACACGCTGACACGTGGCAGCTATGCCATCGCAGTCAAGCACGAAATTCTCAATGTCGCAAGCACAGCCGTAACCCCACAACTCTACCTGCAACTGGTGCGCGATGGCAACAAACCACCCGGTGAGTCGTCTTTCTATTCCACTTTCACCGGGCCGGCGGTCTATACCGAAGCAAAAAAATACCAGAAGGTTGAATTTGCCGACATCGAAAAAGGCAGCATTGACATCGAAAAGTCAGCTGAAAACGGCTATGTGGCCATGGTGCAGCATTACTTTGCCAGTGCCTGGCTGCTCGGGGATGGCATCAAGCGTGATCTGTTCATGCGCAAGGTGGACACCAATTTGTACTCGGTGGGCATGATCGCGCCGCTGGAGCCGATTGCTGCCGGGGGCAGCAAGTCCGTTGATGCCCGGTTTTTTGCCGGCCCGCAAGAAGAAACCACGTTGGAGGGGCTGGCCCCCGGGCTGGAACTGGTCAAGGACTATGGCTGGCTGACCATGCTGGCCAAGCCGCTGTACTGGCTGTTGGTCAAACTGCATGGTCTGATCAGCAACTGGGGCTGGTCCATCATGGCACTGGTGCTGTTGCTCAAGGCAGCTTTCTACTGGCTCAATGCCAAGGCGTATGCCAGCATGGCCAAGATGAAGGCGGTCAACCCCAAGATCACCGAAATGCGCGAGCGCCTGAAAGACAACCCGCAGCAAATGCAGCAGGAGATGATGCGCATCTACCGCGAAGAAAAGGTCAACCCGATGGGCGGCTGCTTCCCCATCATGATCCAGATTCCGGTATTCATTGCACTTTACTGGGTGCTGCTCTCCAGCGTGGAGATGCGCAATACGCCGTGGCTGGGCTGGATTCATGACCTGTCCTCACCCGATCCGTTCTACATCCTGCCGATCATCATGACGCTGACCACGGTGTTGCAGACCTCGCTGAACCCGTTGCCGCCCGACCCGATGCAGGCCAAGATGATGTGGTTCATGCCGCTCGCGTTCAGCGTGATGTTTTTCTTTTTCCCCTCGGGTCTGGTGCTGTACTGGATTACCAACAATGTGCTGTCGATTGCCCAGCAATGGGTCATCAACACCCGCATGGGCGTGCCACCGAAGTTTCACTTGCCGAAGTTCTAAGCACCGCCGCTTGGTTTGACGTGCGCCTGCCACGCCATCAGGACCCGATTGCCGCCGTCGCCACCGCGCCCGGCCGGGGTGCGATTGGCATTGTGCGCATCAGTGGGCGAGGCCTGGATGCGCTGATCCGCGCGCTGTGTGGCAAATCACTCAAAGCCCGCGAGGCCACCTACACGGGTTTTCTCGACCAGGATGGCAGCGCGATCGACCACGGCCTGGCGCTGTACTTTCCGGCACCGCACTCGTTTACTGGCGAAGATGTGCTGGAGTTGCAGGCGCACGGTGGCCCGGTGGTGTTGCAACTGCTGCTGGCACGCTGCTTGAGCGCAGCCGCACAACCAACACCCAGCGGCACACCCAATTTGCCCGGGTTGCGGCTGGCCACGCCGGGTGAGTTTTCCGAGCGGGCCTTCCTCAACGACAAAATCGACCTGGCGCAGGCCGAAGCGATTGCCGATTTGATCGATGCCAGCACCGAAGCTGCCGCGCGCAGCGCCAGCCGGTCCTTGGCAGGCGCTTTTTCACACGAAATTCACCAGCTGCGTGAGGCGCTGATTCATCTGCGCATGCTGGTTGAAGCCACGCTGGATTTTCCAGAAGAAGAAATCGACTTCCTGCAAAAGGCCGATGCGCAGGGGCAACTGTCGCGCTTGCGCGCCCAGGTCAGCAGCGTGTTGCAGCGCGCCCGGCAAGGCGCCCTGTTGCGCGAAGGCATCACGGTGGTGATTGCCGGGCAGCCCAATGCCGGCAAGTCGTCGCTGCTGAACGCGCTGGCCGGGGCTGAACTGGCCATCGTGACGGCGGTAGCGGGCACCACCCGCGACAAGGTGCAGCAAACCATCCAGATTGAAGGCGTCCCGCTGCATGTGATTGATACCGCAGGACTGCGCGACAGCGACTGCGAGGTTGAAAAAATCGGCATTGCCCGCGCCTGGGATGCCATTGCACATGCCGATGCGGTGTTGTTCATGCATGACCTGACACGCCACGATACTGCAAAATACAGAGCAGATGACGCAGACATCATGCGGGCTATGGCACTAAAGCTGCCAAAAAATGTCCCCATCATCGAGATTTGGAACAAGGCCGATGCAGTGCCGCTGCCTAGCACAGCATCGGGTCTGGTGCTGTCGGCCAAGACCGGGCTGGGGTTGGCGGCGCTGCGCCTGCAATTGTTGCAAGTGGCGGGGTGGCAGTCGGCGGCAGAAGGCGTTTTTATTGCCCGCGAGCGCCATGTCAATGCCATCGACCGGGTCAACAACCATCTTGAAGCAGCTCACGCGCACCTTGGCGGCCGAGCACCTGCGCTTGATTTGCTGGCCGAGGAATTGCGTTTGGCACAAAATGCGCTCAGCGAAATTACCGGTGAGTTCACCTCGGATGAGCTGCTCGGTGTGATTTTTTCAAGTTTTTGTATCGGCAAGTAAGCCAACCAAACCAGGGGCAACTGTCTGGCCCCGGATTGACAGACAATGAAATGCTTTCTTTGCCTGAAATTTGTCTCTATGTCTGAGGGGATTGATCGTGTCGATTTTCAAATGGTTGTTTTCCAAACCAGCCGCGCAACCGAAGCCGGTAACTCCCGCGCCGCGCCAGGTGGTGCCGCAAAAAACGCCGGCACCGGCGGGTAGCGCGGTCGGGGCTGAACTCAAGCAACTGCGCCAGGACCGGCGCGATCACCTGTACAGCGTGGTACGTGATGTGATGTTGCGCAGCGAGGTGCTGGCTTCACACTATAAGTTCAAGGTCTTGTCGCTCGACACCCAGGGGCGGCAGTTTCTGGTGATGATCGATTTGCTTGGCGAACAAAGTCTGTTGGCCGGGCAACTGGCCGGTATCGAAGCGCTGATCAGCAGTACCGCAGCGCAGCGCTACGCGCTGATCGTCAAGTCGGTCTATTGGCGCCAGGCTGAGCCAGCCGGGGTGGCTGCTGCTGTACCGGTTGTGGCACCCGCTGTGGCACCGGTTCATGCAGCGACCCCTAGTGTTGCACCCGCCACGCACGCCGCAGCGTTGCATGATGTTGACGCGCCGACTCCACGCGGTCGGGGTGGAGCCAAGTCGCAAGGGTTTGATCCGATTGGGGCAGATGAGGTGCTGGCGTTCAAAAAAGCCATCGCCGCAGGCCCGGCGACCCCAGCGCCGGCCGTTGGTGCGGCCAGTGTGTCTGGTCTGCGCAACGCAGCTGCCATGACGGGATTTGAAGACACCCAGTTGATGGAGCCTGATGACCCGGTTTCGCCGTTAAGTGGCACCCAGTTTGGTGATTTGTAAGCACGCCAGACGCACGCGTGCCTGAGTTGTCAGTGGCCCTCAAAATCAACCAGCGTGAACAAGGGCAGTCCGGCATTGCGCAGTTTGGCGGAACCACCGAGTTCAGGTAAATCAACAATCGCGGCCCCTTCAGTCACCACGGCACCGAGTTTCTCGAGCAATTTCTTACCCGCCAACATGGTGCCGCCGGTGGCGATCAAGTCGTCAATCAGCAGCACCCGGTGGCCCGGTTTGACGGCATCGGTGTGCAGTTCCACCGTGGCGCTGCCGTATTCGAGCTCGTAGGTTTCTTCAACGGTGGTGAACGGCAACTTGCCTTTTTTGCGGATTGGCACAAAACCCACCCCCAACTCATACGCCACCACGGCCCCCAGAATAAAACCGCGCGCATCCAGCCCGGCCACCACGTCCGGGCGACTGCCGGCATCCATGTAGCGGTGGACAAACGCATCGATCAGCACCCGAAACACCTTGGGCTCTTGCA
This sequence comes from Rhodoferax sp., assembly GCA_020048295.1. Next base: position 5,840 of record JAIFMT010000145.1, on the reverse strand, counting down.
GCAACGGCGTGATATCACGAAACTGCACGCCCGGGGCTGGCCAGTCCAGCACAGTACGGATGTGGTCGCGAAGGTATTGGTTGACAGAAAGGTTGAGCATAAAACGTCCAAAGAATCAGTAACCCTGATTGTGCCCCGATGCCGCTCACATCAATCACGAGCCCGTTTCAGCCCTTGAGTAAAAGCTGTTCTGCCTGGCGGATCGCATCTGCCTTGCCCGACAGCACCAGCGCATCGCCTTCCATCAGCAGCAGGTCATCGGTCAGTGCCATCACCTGACCAGACTTGCGGCGCAGCCCGACCAGTTGCACGCCTAAAGCCGCCAGTGGCAAATCGCCCAGCTTTCGCCCAATTGCTCGGGCGCGCAGCGGCAGGCTCAGTGAACTCAGGCGCTCTTGCGCCATTTCATCGATGGTGCCATCGTCAGCACCCCGAAAAAAACCGCGCAACAGACTGTAGCGCGCGTCGCGTTGCTCCTGCACCAGGCGGAACACCCGGCGTATTGGTACGCCCACCAGCGCCAGCGCGTGGCTGGCCAGCATCAGCGAACCCTCTATGGCTTCGGGCACCACCTCGGTGGCACCGGCTTTTTGCAACAACTCCAGGTCATGGTCGTCCTGCGTGCGCACCACCACCGGCACCTGCGGCGCGTGTTCGTGAATATGGCTGAGCACCTTCATGGCGCTGGCGGTTTCCAGGTACGTCACCACCACAGCGCTAGCGCGTGCCAGGCCCGCAGCCATCAGCGCCTGCAAGCGGGCGGCATCGCCAAACACCACCGAATCACCGGCTGCAGCGGCTTGCCGCACCCGGTCTGGGTCCAAGTCCAGCGCCATGTAGGGAATATTTTCCTTGTCGAGCATGCGCGCCAGGTTTTGCCCACAACGACCAAAGCCACAAATGATGACGTGCTTGTTGGCCTTGATGGACTTGCGGGCAATGCTGGTCATCTGCACCGATTCCAGCAACCACTCATTGCTGACCAGCCGCAGCACCATGGCGTTGCTGTGCATGATGATGAACGGTGTGGCCAGCATCGACAACACCATCGCCGCCAGAATCGGATTTAGCAACTCTGGCGGAATCAGCGCGTGGGTTTGCGCTAGCGCCAGCAGTACAAAGCCAAATTCGCCAGCCTGCGCCAGGTACAGGCCGGTACGCAGCGAGACCCCGGCACTGGCGCCAAAACCTCGCGTGATGAGTGTGACCAAAGCCGCCTTGAACAGCACCGGCAACACCATCAACAGCAGCACCAGCGGCCAGCGTTGCAGCACCAGCCGCCAGTCAAGCATCATGCCGATGCTGATGAAAAACAAACCCAGCAGCACATCATGAAACGGCCGGATGTCGGTTTCCACCTGGTGCTTGAACTGGGTTTCCGAGATCAGCATGCCGGCAATGAAGGCACCCAGCGCCAGGCTCAGGCCCGCCAGTTCGGTGAGCCAGGCCAGTCCGAGCGTGACCAGCAGCAGGTTCAGCACAAACAACTCTTCGCTCTTGCGCCGCGCCACCAGCGTCAGCCACCAGCGCATCACGTGTGGCCCGCCCACCAGCAGCAGCGTGATCAGGGCCGTGGCCTTGAGCAGTGCCAGGGTCATGGTCTGCATCAGTTCGTTGGCCGACGCACCCAGCGCCGGTATCAGCACCAGCAGCGGCACCACAGCCAAATCCTGAAACAGCAGCACACCCATGACCCGCTTGCCATGTTCGCTGTCCATTTCGATGCGCTCGGTCATCAGCTTGACGACGATGGCGGTGCTGCTCATGGCCAGGGCGCTAGACAGCGCCAGCGCCGACTGCCAGCGCATCCCCCACATCTCCGGGGCCAACCAGGCCAGCCCCAGACTCCATGCGGTGGTCACCACAATGGTCAGCAGCACCTGCAACAAGCCTAACCCAAACACGTGGTTCCGCATCGCGCGCAGCTTGGATAAATTGAATTCGAGACCGATCACAAACATTAAAAAAACCACGCCAAACTCGCCCAGATGACGCACGCCGTCGGCATTTTTGGCCAGCGCCAGTGCGTTGGGACCAATGATCACGCCCACCGCCAGGTAGCCCAGCATCGGCGGCAGTTTCAGGTAACGGCAAGCCACAACACCGAGCACGGCGGCGAGCAAATACAACAGGGTCAAATCCAGCGGGTTCATGGGTCTGATACTACCAATACTGGACTGGCCGATAGAATGCCAGCATGAAATTTGAGCCCACCTTTGCGCCGGACTTTGATGCCAACCGGGCCATCCGGCTGGCGCGTGAAACACTGGAAATCGAGGCGGCGGCTGTGCTGGGCCTTGGGCAGCATATTGGTCCCGCCTTTGCACAGGCAGTGCAGTTGATCCTGCTGCTGCGCGGCCGCGTGGTGGTGATGGGCATGGGCAAAAGCGGCCACATTGGTCGCAAAATCGTCGCCACGCTGGCTTCCACCGGCACGCCGGCCATGTTTGTTCACCCGGCCGAGGCGAGCCATGGCGATCTGGGTATGATCCAGCCGATTGATCTGGTGCTGGCGATTTCCAACAGCGGCGAGTCGGATGAACTCAATGCGGTATTGCCCACGATCAAGCGCCTGGGCACACCATTGGTGGCCATCACCGGCGACGCCGATTCCACTTTGGCCCGCCATGCCGACGTTTTTTTGAACAGCAGCGTCGAGAAAGAAGCCTGCCCACTCAATCTGGCTCCGACGGCCAGCACCACGGCGCAGCTCGCGCTGGGCGACGCGCTGGCACTGGCCTTGCTGGATGCGCGCGGTTTCAAAGCTGAGGATTTTGCCCGTTCGCACCCGGGCGGCGCACTCGGGCGCAAGCTGTTGACGCATGTGCGCGATGTCATGCGCAGCGGTGGTGCCGTGCCCCGCGTGCTGCCAACGGCGACGATGAGCGAGCTGATGCGCGAAATGAGTGCCAAAGGGCTCGGTGCGGCGGCGGTCGTCGATGCTGCTGACGGCGTACTGGGCATCTTCACCGACGGCGACTTGCGCCGACTGATTGAAACCGGTGCTGACCTTCGCAGTGCCACCGCCGCACAGGTGATGCGCGTCAATCCCTGCACCATTCACGCTGACGCGCTGGCCGTCGAAGCCGCCGAGCTGATGGAGTTGCGCCGCATCACCAGCGTGCTGGTGCTCGCTGCCAACGGCACGCTGTGCGGTGCGCTCAACAGCAACGACCTGATGCGCGCCAAGGTGATCTGATGCTGCCACCCGCCCTCAATTTCCCGCCCGAACTGCTGCTGCAGGCGCAAGGCATCCGCGTGGTCTTTTTCGATATCGATGGCGTGCTGACCGATGGCGGGGTGTATTTCACGGAAGGCGGCGAGACCCTCAAGCGCTTCAACTCGCTCGATGGCCACGGCCTCAAGCTGTTGCTGCGCGCTGGTATCACCCCGGTGGTGATCACCGGGCGTGATTCCAAACCATTGCGCGTTCGATTGGCCGCCCTCGGTATCGAACATGCCTTTTACGGCACCGAAGACAAGCGTCCGGCTGCTGAAAGCACATTGGCGGCCCTGGGGCTGGACTGGTCGCAGGCAGCGGCCATGGGCGACGACTGGCCCGATTTGCCCGTCTTGACGCGCAGCGCCTTCGCCTGCGTGCCACCGGGCGCCCATGCGGAAGTACTGGCGGTGGCGCATCATGTGACGCGCCTGCCCGGTGGCGCGGGTGCAGTGCGCGAGCTATGCGACTTGTTGTTGATCGCCAGCGGGCGCTATGCGCAGCTGTTGCAGGAGCGGCTGCAGTGATGTCGGCGCTGCGCCTGATGCTGGACCGTCTGACCCTGTATTTGCCGGTGGTCTTGATGGGCGTGCTGGCCATGGCCACCTATTGGCTGGTACGCAGCACGCCGCTTGCAGCGCCGATCAAGCCGACTACCGTACCTCAGCATCTGCCTGACTATTTCATGCACAACTTCTCCGTCAAGACATTCGATGCCAAGGGGCAGCTCAAAAGCGAGGTTGGCGGAGGAGAAGCACGCCATTTTCCTGATACCCGCGCGCTGGAAATTGAACAGGTTCGCATCCGCTCGTTTGACAGGCAGGGCCACCTGAGCATCGCCACGGCAAGCCAGGCGGTCACCAACGAGGATGCTTCTGAGGTGCAACTGATCGGGTCTGCCAAGGTGGTGCGCGCGCCAGTGGTCAGCACCCAAGGTGTGCTTCAACCCTTGATGACGTTTTCCGGGGAATACCTGCATGTGTTCATGAAGACCGAGCGTGTCGAGTCCAACAAACCGGTGGCACTGACGCGCGGGCAAGACCTGTTTACCGCTGATAGCATGACGTTTGATAACCAGCAGCGCCTGCTGCTGTTGCAGGGGCGCGTCAGAGGCTCGCTGGTGCCAACCGCGCCTTGACACGGACAAAGCGTGTGATGCACAAGCCACTCGTTCTGATCACCGGTGCTTCTAGCGGCATTGGCCAGGCACTGGCCCTGCGCTATGCCCGCCAGGGTTACCAGCTGGCGCTGCTGGGGCGTCAGCTTAGCAGCATCAAATCGTGGCTGGACGCAGAGAATATAAGCGCTGATAGCTATCAACTTTACAGTGCAGATGTATCCAGCATCGACAGCATGGCTACCGCCGCGCAAGACTGCATGTTGCGTCAAGGCGTGCCCGATGTGGTGATCGCCAACGCCGGCATCAGCGTTGGCATCGATTCCGCGCAGCGTAGCGACCTCGATGTGATGGCGCGCATTTTCGCCACCAATGTGTTGGGCGTGGCGGCCACCTTTGGCCCACTGATCAGCGCCATGGTGGACCGCGGCTCTGGCACCTTGGTGGGTATCGGCAGCGTGGCGGGCATCCGGGGTTTGCCCGGACATGGGGCTTACTGCGCCAGCAAAGCAGCAGTCATCAGCTATTGTGAAAGTCTGCGTGGCGAACTGCGCCCCAGTGGTGTCAGGGTCGTGACGATCTGCCCTGGCTACATCGCCACACCGCTGACGCGCAACAACAGCTACCGCATGCCGTTCTTGATGCAGCCAGCCATGTTCGCTGAGCAGGCCATCAACGCCATCGAGGCTGGCACCAGCTACCGCGTGATTCCCTGGCAAATGGGGGTGGTGGCCAAGTTGCTGCGGCTGCTGCCCAACTGGCTATTTGACAGATTGCTGGCCGGGCGGCCGCGCAAGCCGCGCCACTCGCAGCAGTGACCCCGGCGTACCATGCCGCCTGACTGCTGGCAGCGCAGGGCGGCTTCAGCCCAGTTTCGGGCACAACGCAAAAAGGTCCCGAAGGACCTCTTTGTTGTCAGACTGACGTCTGAATAACGCTGTGAGCGCTTAGTAGCTGCTGCGGCCACCGCCGTAGCCACCACCACCGCCGCCACCGGAGCGGCTACCGCCACCACCGCCAGCACCGCCGCCATAGCCGCCGCCGCCGGAGCGACCGCCACCAGCGCCGCCACCGTAACCGCCGCCGCCAGCACCACCACCGTAGCCACCACCACCACCGGTGCGGGGAGGACGGGGCTCCATTGGGCGGGCTTCATTGACCACCAGACCACGACCGCCAAATTGCTGGCCGTTCATGGCGTTGATTGCGGTTTGCGCTTCGGCATCGCTGCCCATTTCGACAAAACCGAAACCCTTGGAGCGGCCGGTGTCACGTTCCATCATGACCTTGGCGCTGGAGACGGTACCGTGCGCGGCGAATGCTTGTTGCAGATCGTCATCACGGAAAGAATAAGGCAGGTTGCCTACGTAAAGTTTGTTGCCCATGCTGGGACTCCTGAAAATAACTCAAAACGCGATGGAGTCCATAACCGCAATCAACAAACCTTTGAAGACTTAAAGCAGACGCGAGACTGACATTCACCGCAAACCATATACCACTTTT
>JAIFMT010000188.1 GCA_020048295.1 Rhodoferax sp. | reverse complement strand
CGGCCTGCACGGGTTGACCCAGTTCAACCGGACGCGCCAGCAGCTTGCCACCGACCCGAAAGCCCAGCCGCGACTCCACCCGGGCGCGCACTTCGGCGGCGTATTCCAGCGATGACTGCGCCGACTGCAAGCCCACCGTCATCACTTTGACGGCACGTATGGGCTCCGGTGCCACTGGTGGCTTGGAGCAGCCCAGCAGTGTGGCGATGGCCGCCAGGGTCAATCCGCGCTGCGCCCAATGGGCATGCGATTTCACGAAAAACATGACTTGACTTTCAGAATATTCAAATTACTGACCGAACGGTTATTAATTAATTTTAGAGCCTAAGTTTCGTGGAAAATTGGCCTCCCAAGAGCAGCCAATTTGTGCGCAGCGACAAATACCGTCAAACCGGTAAACGCCGCCCGCCGGCAGGGTGCCGGTTCCCCTGACAATTGCCGGGCAGTTCAGCCGCTGCCCCAATCCAACGCATTGTCATGAACGCACCTCCATCAGCCGCGCCGATCCAGCACTACGAAAACTTTCCGGTCGCCTCCGTGCTGTGCCCGCCCCGGCTGCGCCCGGCGATTGCCGCCATCTACCACTTTGCCCGCACCGCCGATGATCTGGCCGACGAAGGGGACGCTGACGCGCCGACGCGTCTGGCCGATCTGCAGGCCTACCGGGCTGAGCTGCTGGCCGCTGCTGCCCAGCCAACTGCCGACAGCGCCAGCCTGTCTTGCTGCGGCACGGCCGATGGCCGCTGGCCGCACATCTTTGTACCACTGCGTGCCGTGCTGCTGGCGCACCGGCTGCCGCTGAACTTGCTGACCGATCTGCTGGACGCGTTTGAGCAGGATGTGCGCTACACCCACGAGGGCCGGCGTTACGCCAGCGATGCCGAGCTGCTGGACTACTGCAGCCGCTCCGCCAATCCGGTCGGGCGACTGTTGCTGCACCTGTATGGCATGACCGATGCGTTGTCGCTGGCGCAAAGCGATGCCATTTGCAGTGCGCTGCAACTGATCAACTTCTGGCAGGACGTGCGCGTGGACGTGGCACGCGGGCGCTGGTATCCCAGCCGCGAGGCGATGGCCCGGCATCGGGTTTCAGAGGCCGATTTGCAGCCCGCCAGTCAATCCGGCAATGCAACTGCATTGATAGCTGACTACGTAAGCACAGCAAGGGCTACGATGCTAAATGGCGTGCAACTTCCGTTGCGCATCCCTGGCCGAGCCGGCTGGGAGCTGCGGCTGGTGGTGCAAGGGGGTTTGCGCATCCTCGACAAGATCGCGGCGCTGCAATTTGCCACCTGGCGTCAGCGCCCCAAACTCGGCCCGGCAGATCTGCCGGTGCTACTCTGGCGCGCTCTTTGGATGCGCTGAACCCGCAACCTATCGGCGACTGATTAAACTCAAGCTGACACCGCCCATCCCAGCATGACCCCACAAGACTACGTTCAACAAAAGGCCGCCGCCTCGGGCAGCAGCTTTTACTACGCGTTTTTGTTCTTGCCGGTTCCCAAGCGTGCTGCGATCACGGCTTTTTACGCGTTTTGCCGCGAGGTCGATGATGTCGTCGATGAGGCCACCGATGCCAGCGTGGCCGCCAGCAAACTGGCCTGGTGGCAAAGCGAAGTGGCCAAATCGTTTGCAGGTCAGCCCAGCCATCCGGTGATGCAGGCGCTGCTGCCGATCAGCCAGCCCTTCGGCATTGAACAGCGCCATCTGCAAGCGGTGATCGAGGGCTGCCAGATGGATTTGAGCCAGACCCGCTACCTTGATTACGTGGCATTGCAGCGCTACTGCCATCTGGTGGCCGGCATCGTCGGCGAGGTGGCGGCGCGGATTTTTGGCCAGACGCAGCCGCAAACCACCGCCTACGCGCACCAACTCGGGCAGGCGTTGCAACTCACCAACATCATCCGCGATGTCGGCGAAGACGCGCTGCGCGGGCGCATCTACCTGCCCATGAACGAATTGCAGCAGTTTGGGGTCAGCGCGCAAGACATTCTGAACCGCCAGTATTCAGACCGTTTCACCGCCTTGATGACCTTTCAGGCGCAGCGCGCACAAGCCCTGTTCGACCAGGCACTGGCGCTGCTGCCAGCGCCGGACCGGCGCACGCAGAAACCTGGTTTGATGATGGCCAGCATTTACCGTGCGCTGCTGCGCGAGATCACTCGGGACCAGTTTCAGGTGCTGCACCAGCGCACCAGCCTGACCCCGCTGCGCAAGTTCTGGCTGGCCTGGCGGGTGCAGGCGCTCGGGCGTCTGTAAGTCGTGGCGGTGAAAGCTGGCCGTTGAGCAAGCCCTTGAACATCGCCATTGTGGGTGCTGGCTGGGCCGGGCTGGCGGCTGCCGTGGGCGCCCTTCAGGCGGGTCATAGTGCTACTGTATTTGAAGCTACCAGCGCAATTGGGGGAAGGGCCAGAGCACTAAAAGCCATGTTGCCCGATGGCACGCCGGTGCTGCTGGACAACGGCCAGCACATCCTGATTGGCGCGTATTCTGAGTCGCTCAACGATGGACGCGGCATCCGTTTTCCTGACTGGCCAACCCCGCTGGACGCGCTTGGCGGTATTTTGGGTGCGCGCGGCTGGACCCTGGCTGACAAAGGGTCGCTGATTCGCGCCGCCGTCGGCTGGCAGATGGGTCGCTTTGCATGCGCGCCCGACTTGAGCGTGGCTGGCTTGTGCCAGTCGCTGACCCCACGGGTGCAAACCGAGCTGATTGAGCCGCTGTGCGTGTCGGCGCTCAACACCCCGGCCGGGCGCGCCAGCGCCAGCGTGTTTTTGCGCGTGTTGCGCGATGCGCTGTTTGGCGTGGCCGGTGGCTCGCACCTGTTGCTGCCCAAGGTGGATTTGACGGCGTTGTTCCCGCAGCCCGCAGCGCAATGGATCAGGCAGCACGGCGGTGGCATCCACCTGAAGGCGCGGGTGCTGGGCATCACCCAGGTACAACAGCAGTGGCAACTTCAGCTGGGCAACGAAGCTGGCAGCGACTTCGATGCGGTGATTTTTGCAACATCAGCATCAAATACGGCTCTAGCCCTTACTCAGTCTGCGCTGACAGCTACAAACTCAATATCAGAGCGCTGGCGGAAATGGACCGAGCTGGCATCAGCACTGCGCTTTGAGGCGATTGCCACCGTTTATGCCTGGTCAAGTGGCGCGCGTTTGTCGCAGCCCATGCTGGCGCTGCGCAGCGATGCCGCCCATCCGGCTCAATTTGTCTTTGACCGGGGCGCGTTGGGCGGCCCGGCGGGTTTGCTGGCGTTTGTCGTCAGCGCTGCCGAGGGCGAGCGTCAGGTGCTGCAGCAGCGCGTGCTGGCGCAGGCGCAAGCGCAACTGGGTTTGACACTGCAGGCGGTGCAAACCGTGGTCGAAAAGCGCGCCACCTTCGCCTGCACCCCGGGCCTGATCCGCCCGCCGCAGCACATTGCGCCGGGTTTGCTGGCCTGCGGCGACCATGTGGCTGGGCCGTATCCGGCCACGCTCGAGGGCGCGGTGCGAAGTGGTTTGGCGGCCGTTGTGGCGTTGTCAGACAGCGCTTCATCCGCTGGCGCTGGACGGCGTTAACCAGCCCTTTATGATCAAGGCATGAACGCCGTCATTGCTTTGTTCCTGCCATGAAACTGGCCCTGAAGATCTTCGCCTGGCTGCTGCTGGTGCTGCTGCTTGGCAGCGCCGGCGGCGGCTTTTGGTACGTTACAGCCAAGCTGCCGCAGCGCTCGGGCGAACTGCGCTTGCAAGGACTCAGCGCACCGGTTAGCGTGCGCTTTGACGACCGGGGCATTGCGCACATCAAGGCCGGCAACGAGCCTGACCTGTACCGGGCGCTCGGCTATGTACACGCCCAGGATCGGCTGTTTCAGATGGAAATGGTGCGCCGGCTGGCACGCGGCGAACTGGCCGAAGTGCTTGGCCCCAAACTGCTCAAGCTCGACCGCTTGTTTCGCACGCTGGGCTTGGCGCAGCACGCCGACAAGGTGGTTGCCAGCATGGACTTGCAAAGCCCGGCCGCACTGGCGCAACTGGCCTATCTGGACGGCATCAACCAGTTTCAGGCCAGCCATCCGGCACCGATGGAGTTTGATCTGGCGGGCATTCCCAAGCGGGCGTTCACCCTGCAAGACACGGTGGCTGTATCGGGCTACCTGGCCTACAGTTTTGCCGCAGCCTTCAGGACCGAGCCGGGCTTAAGCTACATCCATGACGAGTTGGGGCCTGAATACCTGAATATCTTTGACCTGGAGTGGAACCCTCTGGGTGTTCTCAGCCCGGCCCCCCCCACGGCGTCGGCCAGGCCCACCTGGCAGGTGTTGAGCCAGTTGGCGCAAGTCAGCAGCCAGGCGCAGGACATCGCCGGTGTGCCGCTGCTGGAAGGCAGCAACGCCTGGGCGGTGTCGGGGCCGCGCACCTCCAGCGGTCGGCCGATGCTGGCGGGCGATCCACATATCGGCTTTTCACTGCCGTCGGTGTGGTACGAGGCGCATTTGAGCGCACCCGGTTTTGAGTTGTACGGCCATTTCCAGGCGCTCAACGCCATGGCGCTGCTCGGTCATAACCAGCGTTTTGGCTGGAGCCTGACGATGTTTCAAAACGACGACATGGATCTGGTGGCCGAAACTGCCAACCCCTTCAAGCCCAACCAGGTCAAGATTCATGGCGAATGGGTGGACTTGGAAACCCGCAAAGAGACCATTTTGGTCAAAGGTGGCAGGCCCGTCACGCTGGAATTGCAACGCTCGCCGCACGGCCCGATCATCAGCAGTGCGTTCTCAGACACGCTGGGTGAATCACCGGTGGCGTTGTGGTGGACCTTTCTGGAGACCGACAACCCGCTGCTGGACGCGTTTTACGAATTGAACCGCGCCGACACCCTGGCCAAAGCCAGAGCGGCGGCCAGCCAAATCCACGCACCTGGCCTGAATGTGGTGTGGGCCAGCGCCAGTGGTGACATTGGCTGGTGGGCCGCCGCCAAGTTGCCGATTCGCCCACCCGGGGTGAACCCGGCTTTCTTGCTCGATGGTGAATCGGCCGAGGCCGACAAACTGGGGTTTTACCGTTTCAGCGACAACCCGCAAGAAGAAAATCCACCGCGTGGCTACATCGTGTCGGCCAACCAGCAACCGGTATCGACCAGCGGTCTGCCAATCCCCGGCTACTACAACCCGCCCGACCGGGCGCAGTCGCTGGAAGACCGGCTGGGCAAGGACGACATCCAGTGGAACGCGCTCAACAGCCAGTCCTTGCAGCTCAGCACGCAAACCGGCTACTTCTGGCGCGTGCTGGAGCCGCTGCTGCCAGTGCTCAGCGAGGTGGTCAGTGACCCGCTGGAGCGCTCGGTGTTTGACAGCCTGACGCAGTGGGATGGCCAGTACAGCACGCTCAACATCCCGCCGACCGTGTTCACCCAGCTGCTGTATGAACTGGCGCGCGCCGCCATGGCTGACGAATTGGGCGAGGTGCAGTTTCAGAACCTGCTGGGCACCCGGGTGCTGGACCAGGCCTTGCCACGCTTGGCAGCCAATGAAAAATCACCCTGGTGGGACAACGTGAAAACCAAAAAAATCGAAACCCGCAAGGACATCATGCGCATGGCCTGGCGCGTCAGCATCGATCACCTCAAGCAAGCCCTGGGAAAAAGCCCCAATGACTGGGGCTGGGGCAATGCCCACACGCTGACCCATGTGCATTCGTTGGGCAAAGAGGCGGTGCCGGGTTGGTTGTTCAACATTGGCCCGTTTGCCATGCCCGGTGGTCGCGAGGTGCCTAACAACCAGGCCACCACCCTTGGCCCGGCCCCCTGGGCGGTGATTTATGGGCCATCCACCCGGCGCGTCATCGACTTTGCCGATGCCGGCCAGGCGCGCGGCATCAATCCGGTGGGGCAAAGTGGCGTGCTGTTTGACCCCCACTACAGCGATCAGGCTGCCGCCTACGCGGTGGGTGGCTACATGCAGCTGTTTTTGAACGAGGCGGATGTGGTGGCCAACACCCGCAGCACGCTGACGCTCAAGCCAGCTGGGGCACCCGCGACAAGTGGCAAATAGACTTAAGTTTCATAGCGCCTCCCGCAGGCGCAACAAGGGCCAGTGGCCATTTTTCCATAAATTTTCGGTGCTGGGCTCGTGCTGCAGCAGCAAGGCGTTGAACAGTGGCGCCAGCAAGGTTTGGTCAGGGTCAGCCAGCAGCACCAGCCGCGCCGGGGCATCGGCGCGGTCCTCCTGCAACTGACCCACCCAATCGAGTTCGATCAAGGTTTCCAGCACCGGCTCAAGTTGCAGCGTATCGACTTGCAGCAGTGCGCTCAGATGCTCGATGTCCAAACCCCTGGCATCGGAATGGCGCAGCTGCGCCAGCTGCTGTAAGCACTCAATGGCCAGCAAAAACTGCCAGCCGTGCGCCCGCGCGCGGCGCTGCACGCCAGAGAGCAAGCTGGGCAGATACGCCGCAATCACGGCCCCCAGCAGCACAATCACCCAGGCCACGTAAATCCACACCAGCAAAATCGGCACCGTGGCAAACGCGCCGTACAGCACTGAATAGGTCGGTACCTTGCCCAGGTAAAACACCAACACCCGCTTGGCCAGCTCAAACCCGGCCGACACAAACACCCCACCGGCCCAGGCATGACCCCAATGCACCCGGGTATTGGGCACATAGCGGTACAGCGCCGCCATGCCGGCGGCCAGCAAGATGAACTGCAAGGTATCGAGCAACAACTGCAGACCACCCGGCATGACCCCCACCAACCCTTTGGAGGCCGACAGCGCGTACGAGGTGATGCTCAGGCTGACCGCCAGCAGCAGCGGCCCGAGTGTCATCACAGCCCAATAGACCAGCACGCGCTGCCCTAGCGGGCGTGGCTTGCGCACCCGCCAGATGCTGTTCAGGGTGCGGTCAATCGTCAAGATCAGCGCCAGCGCGGTCATCATCAGTACGGCCAGACCGGCGCCACCCAATTTGCTGGCCTTACCGGCAAACTGCGTCAGATAGCCCAGCACCTGGCGCGCGATGCTGTCGGGGATCAAGCTCTCGATCAGCCACTTTTGCAGCACGTCCTGAAACTTGGCAAACATTGGAAACGCCGTGAATACCGCCAGCACCACGGTCACCAGCGGCACCAGTGCAATGGTGGTGGTGAAGGTCAGGCTGCTGGCGGTTAGCCCAAGGCGGTCTTCACGAAAGCGTTCGCGCAGCGTGTGTGCCGTGTTGCGCCAGGGAAAAAGGCGCAGATTGGACAGCCATTGATGCAGCCGATACGGACCATGATAGGGTGGGTGGGGCAAGTCAGTCATGCCGCTATGATGCCACCCCAATGAAAACACCCGTCCACGCCGTCACACCCGCACTCTCGCCCTTGCCGCAAGCCGAGTCCCTTGATTGCGCACAAGCGCCGTCTGCTGCCGTGGCCGCCACGCGCATACTGGCGGTTGGCAGCCTGCTCGGCCTGATCGCGCTCGGGCTGGCCTGGGAGCTGTGGCTGGCCCCGATCCGACCCGGCGGTTCGCTGCTGGCACTCAAGGTGTTGCCACTGTGTCTGCCGCTGGTGGGTCTGCTGAAAAACCGCATGTACACCTATCGCTGGGTGAGCCTGATGGTGTGGCTGTATTTCATTGAAGGCGTGGTGCGCGGCTACAGCGACAAGCCACCGGGCAACTGGCTCGGGCTCATCGAAGTGCTGCTGTGCTTGCTGCTGTTTGTCGCTTGCGCCTTGCACATCCGCTTGCGCTTCAAAACCCCCCGGCCCGCTGCCCAACAGCCGCTTCACCCATGAAACCACTGCTTGACGAACTGGCCAAGCTGATTGGTCCGGCCCATGTATTGACTGAGGGCGACCTGAGTGCGTACGAGAACGACTGGCGCAAGCGCACGCAGGGCAGGGCACTGGCGGTGCTGCGCCCTGGCAGCACCGAAGAAGTCAGCCAAGTCGTTGCGGCCTGTGCCCGCTGGCGGGTACTGCACCCCGACAGCCCTTTGAGCCTGGTGCCGCAAGGCGGTAACACCGGGCTGGTGGTCGGCTCCACACCCGACACATCAGGCCGGCAAATCGTGCTGAGCCTGCAGCGCATGAACCGCGTGCGACACATCGACAGCGCCAACCTGACTATCACGGTCGATGCCGGCTGCATTTTGCAAACCGTGCAGGAGCATGCGCGCGCCGCCGGCTATTTGTTTGCGCTCAGCCTGGCAGCCGAAGGCTCCTGCACCATCGGCGGCAATCTGGCGGCCAACGCGGGCGGCACGCAGGTGCTGCGCTTTGGCAATGCGCGCGAGCTGTGCCTGGGCCTGGAGGTGGTTAACGCACAAGGCGACATCTGGCCGGGTTTAAGTGGCTTGCGCAAGGACAACACCGGCTACGACCTGCGCCATCTCTACATCGGCTCTGAAGGCACGTTGGGCATCATCACCGCCGCCACGCTCAAACTCTACCCGCTGCCCGCTGCCCAGCTCACCGCCTGGGCTGCCGTGCCGTCAATGGCGGCGGCGGTTGAACTGCTGGGCCTGGGGCAGCGTTATCTGGGTGCCAACCTGACCGGTTTTGAGGTCATGGGACAGTTTGCCCTGGGGCTGGTTGGCCAGCATTTTGGCCAATTGCGGCTACCGTTCGCCGAATCACCCTATTGCGTGCTGCTGGAGAACTCCGATCAAGAATCAGAAGCGCACGCCCGCCACCAGTTGGAAAGCTTGCTTGAAGCCGCCATGGAAAACGGCTGTGTGAGCGATGCCGTGGTGGCCGAAAGCCTGACGCAGGCGGCGGCCCTGTGGCAGATCCGCGAGAGCATTCCACTGGCGCAGGCCGAAGAAGGCTTGAACATCAAACACGACATCTCGGTGCCCATCTCGGCCATCCCGGCCTTTGTGGCGGCCACCGATGCACTGCTGACGCAGACCATTGCTGGCGTGCGGCTGGTCACCTTTGGCCACCTGGGCGACGGCAACCTGCACTACAACGTCCAAGCCCCGCTGGGCGTGGATGCGGCCGAATTTTTGCGCGCGCAAGAGCCGCTGGTGAACCGGCTGGTGTTTGACTCGGTGGTGCAATTTGGTGGTTCGATCTCGGCTGAGCACGGCATTGGCAGCCTCAAGGTGGATCACCTGGTGCATTACAAATCACCCGTTGCGCTGCAAGCCATGCGCGCCATCAAGCAGGCGCTGGACCCACACAACCTGCTCAATCCGGGGCGAGTGCTGCGCGTTGATGTAGATCATGCAGGGACTTGATGCGCATACACTTGCCGCATGGCCCATGGAGACCTTCATGCTGAAATTTGACAATGCCCCGAAAAAAGCCACCAATCTGTCGCTCAACGCCAGCGTACTGGCAGCGGCGCGCGAGATGGGCCTGAATATTTCACAAACCGTGGACACCTTGCTGGCTGAAGAGGTGAAACGCCGCTATTGGGAAAAATGGCGCGATGACAACCTGGGTGCCATGGCCGCGTACAACGAAAGAGTCACTAAACACGGTTTGCCTCTGGCCAAATACCGCACCTGGGGCAAGTCCTTGGGCGATGGTCGCAGCGAGACTTGAAAGGCATGGCACGCTTTGATGTGTATCCCAATCCCACGACGCGTGAACGCGCCCTCATCCCCTACTTTCTGGATGTGCAAAACGATTACATCCAAAATCTGCAATCCCGGGTGGTGGTGCCGTTGTGGCTAGCTGAGAGCTTTCCATCCAAATTGGCAGACCTGAATCCCGAGTTTGAGATCGGCGGCCAGCGGGTGGTGATGGACACGCCGGCTTTGGGCGCGGTGCCCATTGCATCACTCAAGCGTGCGGTCAGCAATCTGACGACGCAGCAGATGCTGGTCCAAAACGCGCTGGACGTGCTGTTTGGTGGCTACTAGAGTTTTGTGTCGGCACCAACAACTTGTTTACCTGATTGAAGGAGATCACCATGGGCTTTTTCAGCCGTTTTTTTAACCGCGGGACGACCGACACGCCGGCGGTTGCTGGCCCCGAAACAGAGCCTGAGCGCGTCAGCGAAATGGGCCTTGATGCCAAGGCGGCCCAAGCCGTGCTCAACGAGATCGACATCGACACCGCCATTGCCGCCCACGAAAACTGGAAGCTGCGGCTGCAAAACTACCTCAATGGCACCTCCAGCGAAGCGCTGCTGCCCGAAGTGGTTTGCCTGGACGACCGCTGCGACCTGGGTAAATGGCTGCATGGCCCGGGGCAACAGCGGCTGGGCAAGTACCCGGCGTTTTCGGTGCTGATCGCGCGCCATAAATACTTTCACATTCAGGCCTCCAGCGTGGTTGCCATGGCGCAGGCCAATGAGAAAGAAAAAGCCGCGCAGGCGCTGGAAGGCAGCTACCGCTACGCTTCCAGCCAGGTGGTGCTGATGCTCAAAGACCTGAAACGCGGCTTGGGCCGCTAACGCGCTTGTTCGCCCCACACCCCACCATGCCAACGCCACCGATTCGCACCCAGTACGAAGATTTTTTGCGCCATGTCAACGATACCGGCGTTGTCAAGGCAGACCGCACCGGCACCGGTACCAAAAGTGTGTTTGGCTACCAGATGCGCTTTACCCTGAGCGAAGGTTTTCCATTGGTCACCACCAAGAAGGTTTTCCTCAAAGCCATCATCGTCGAGTTGTTGTGGTTTTTGCGCGGCGACAGTAACGTGCGTTGGCTGCAAGAGCGCGGCTGCACCATCTGGGACGAGTGGGCGCGCGCCGATGGTGACCTCGGCCCGGTGTATGGCGTGCAGTGGCGCAGTTGGCCCACGCCCGACGGGGGACACATCGACCAGATTGCCGAAGTCTTGCAGACACTCAAGACCAACCCGGATTCGCGCCGCATGCTGGTCAGTGCCTGGAACGTGGCCGAACTCAACCAGATGGCGCTGATGCCGTGCCACGCCTTCTTTCAGTTTTATGTGTCCCCACCCGCTGAACCGGGCCAGCGCGGCAAGCTCAGTTGTCAGTTGTACCAGCGCAGTGCCGACATTTTTTTGGGCGTGCCCTTCAATATTGCCAGTTACGCGCTGCTGACGCACATGGTGGCGCAGCAGTGTGATCTGGACGTGGGCGACTTCATCTGGACCGGTGGCGACTGCCACATCTACAGCAACCACGCCGACCAAGTGGCGCTGCAACTCAGCCGCGCGCCGCTGGCCTACCCCACACTGCATCTCAAGCGCCGGCCAGAATCCATTTTTGACTACCAGCTGGAAGACTTTGAGGTGCAGCACTACCAGTGCCATCCAGCCATCAAGGCAGCGGTAGCGGTGTAACCAGGCCAACCCCCTGCATGCAGCTCAAACTGATTTTTGCCCGCGCCAGCAATGGCGTGATCGGCCACCATAACGCGCTGCCCTGGCATTTGCCGGAAGACCTGGCGCATTTCAAGCGCTGCACGCTGGGCTGCCCGGTCATCATGGGGCGCAAAACCTGGGACTCGCTGCCGCCCAAGTTCCGGCCGCTGCCAGGCCGACTTAACCTGGTGGTCACGCGCCAGGCCGACTGGCACGCGCAGGGCGCGCAGGTGGCCCACAGTATTGAAGATGCCTGCGCTCAGTGCCCGTCCGACAGCACTGCCTGGGTGATTGGCGGGGCCGAACTGTATGCTCAGGCGTTGCCGTTGGCGGTGCAAGCGGTGGTGACTGAAATTGATGCGGTGTTTGAAGGCGATGCCTTTGCGCCGTCCTTTGGCCCGGGTTGGCGTGAGCTCGCCCGTGAGTCGCAGGTTTCCGGCACGGGATTGCCGTTCAGCTTTGTCACCTACCAAAATCAAAAAGACCGAGGCTTGCAACCCATAGAATTACTTTCAAGCGAAAAGCACCAAACAGACGCACGCTGAACTCGCCCGAGACCTGGCTCCGGACAAGCAAACTGCCATGGATAGACAGCCACCCCGAAGCATGAAAATGGCCGTCATTGCGGACTTGATCCGCTATCCATGCCCGCAATTCGATTGCCTTGGCGGCCGTTGCGCTGCTGACGAAAAAGAAAGGGCTGGAGTACGCCATGTTTGCCGCAGGCGCCATCGGACTCACCGTTGAGCTCCTCGCAGGCCGAGTGGCAGGAATGCAACGCACAACACCCGCATGGCCCGGCTTTAAGCGGGTTTTATGCCGGGTGCATGCTGTGACCGTGTCGAAACTCGGGGCTGGTCGGCAGGCGCAGCGAACTGGCGCTATCGACCTTTGACGGGTTATCATCACGGCACCTCAAACGCTGTCGCATAAATGAGACGAATTGAAAAATTGCCGTGTTTCTCATGGAATTTGTTTTTCGCGAAATGTTTTTTTTAATTGAATCAATAGCTTAATGACGCAAAGCGGTTCCGGTCTAGCCCAACCAACTTAATCACCATGGCACGCTATAACGCTCCCCTAGAAATCCACGTTCACGGTCAAATTGCCATGCGCCCAGAAGTCACGCTTGACAACATTCAGGCGGCGCTGCGTCCACTCTGGAAATACGCCGGAGCCAAGTCGCTGGCCGCCGGTGCCGGCAGTTTTTATGAAGACGAGCCGGGAATCCAGTTTGATGCCAAGGACGGTCTGCTGCAAATGTGCTGGACCATTGAAGGTGATGATGACTTCCGTCAGGCACTTGACGAAATGTGCATGAACCTCAATGAGTTGGCGCAGACGGGCGCGGCGATTGAGGTGACTTTTTTTGATGTCGAATTTGATGAGCAAGACGAGGACGAGGCATCTGACGATGCCGAGTCACGCGATGACTTTGTGATGCTATTTGTCGGCCCTGACCCCGCCTCCATCATGCAGGTGCAACGCGACCTGCTGGTGCAAGACGTGGTCAGCCTGATGGAGCGGCATTTTGATGGCGCTGAACTGGGTGGCGTGGTGGCTGCCATTGACGGCCTGTTCAGTCAGCGCTTCGACAATCTGGTGAGTTCATTGCAACTTGGCAAACCACCGCGCGGTCCTGGCGGGCGCGCCAACGGTGGTGGTGGCCGCAAGCCCAGGCACCTCCACTGAGCACGGGCATCCCTACGGCATGATCCCGGTGGTTACGCCCACTGCACAGGCAGCCAGTCCTGCACCTTCAGGCCGACCCGAAAAGCTGCGTCTGGGCGATGTGCTGGTACAGCAACGCCTGATCTCGCAAGAGCAGTTGCAGCAAACGCTGGCGCTGCAAAAGCAGACCGGCAAAAAAATGGGCCGCCTGCTGATCGAGACCGGCCTGATCACCGAGGAATTGCTGGCCAACGGCTTGGCGCGGCAGTTGCGCATCCCGTTCGTCAACCTCAAAACCTTTCCGTTTCGCGCCGATGTCATCAGGCTGCTGCCAGAAGCTGCGGCGCGGCGCTTTCGCGCATTGGTGCTGGAAGACAAGGGCGATACCCTGCTATTGGCGCTGGCCGACCCACTGGATTTGTTTGCCTACGATGAGCTGGCGCGGCTGCTCAAGCGCAATATTTCGATCGCAGCCGTTCCTGAAAGCCAGTTGGCATTGGCTTTTGACCGGCTGTACCGCCGCACTGAAGAAATCAGCGGCCTGGCACGCGCCCTTGAGAAAGATCTGGGTGACGCGGTCGATTTTGGCGAGCTGACCGCCAGCGTCGGCACCGAAGGTGCGCCGGTGGTGCGGCTGCTGCAGTCGCTTTTTGAAGACGCGATGCAGGTGGGCGCCTCTGACGTCCATATTGAGCCGCAAGAGAACAGTCTGCAAATCCGTGTGCGGGTGGACGGCGTGCTGCAAACCCAGACCCAGGCCGACAAGCGCATTGGCAGCGCACTGGCGCAGCGACTGAAATTGATGGCCGGGCTGGATATTTCAGAAAAGCGCTTGCCGCAGGATGGCCGCTTCAGCGTGCGCCTGCGCGACACCACCATCGACGTGCGCCTGTCAACCCTGCCCACCAATTACGGCGAATCTGCCGTGATGCGTTTGCTCAAGCAGGGTGCGGGCATGAAGCGCCTTGACAACATTGGCATGCCGCCCGACATGCTCAAACGCTTTCGTGAGGTGCTGAGTCGTTCGGCCGGGCTGGTGCTGGTGACCGGCCCCACCGGTTCTGGCAAGACCACCACGCTGTACGCGGCGCTGGCCGAAATCAACGCCGCCGAGCTCAAGGTCATCACGGTTGAAGATCCAGTTGAGTACCGCATGGCGGGTTTGACGCAAGTCCAGATCAACGAAAAGATCGAACTCACCTTTGCCCGTGTGTTGCGCGCCTGTCTGCGGCAAGACCCCGACGTGATTCTGGTTGGTGAAATGCGCGACGCTGAAACCGCCGAAATCGGCTTGCGCGCAGCGATCACCGGTCATTTGGTGCTTTCTACCTTGCATACCCGTGATGCCATCAGCACGCCCTTTCGCCTGCTAGACATGGGGGTGCCGCCGTTCATGGTGGCCACCTCGCTGCAAGCAGTGATTGCGCAGCGGCTGGTGCGGCTGAACTGTCCCGACTGTGCTGATTCACACGCACCCACCTTGCAAGAGCAGGCTTGGCTGGACGGCATGTTGTCCCCGGGCAGCAGCGTCCCATCCAAACGGGGTCGCGGCTGTTCTTCCTGTAACGGCACGGGTTACAGTGGCCGTCAGGGTGTCTATGAATTGCTGGAAATGGATGCCACGCTGACGCAGGCGGCATCACGCTCTGACCCTGCCGCTTTCATGAAGCTGGCGCGTGAGCGCATGAAAGGCTTCACCATGGCGTTCCACGCGCTGGAACTGGTTCGGCAAGGTCGCACCTCGCTGGCCGAGGCGCTGCGCATCGGCTTTGATGTCGATGACCAGGACGAAGCCGCTTGAACCGCAGGTAGCACATGGCCCTTTACGCCTGGCGCGGACGCAATTCACGCGGTGAAGCCATCTCGGGCCAACTGGAGGCCATGACTGAAAACGGGGTGGCCGACCAGCTCATGACGATGGGCGTGGCACCGGTGCACATCGCAGCGGTGGTGGCCAGCAAGGAAGCCACGACGGAGGGCTGGTTGCAACGCCTCAATCGCAAGCCGGTGGTGGTTGAAGACATCCTGATTTTCTCGCGCCAGATGTACACCCTGAACAAGGCGGGCGTGCCCATCTTGCGTGCCTTTGCCGGGCTGGAAGCCTCCAGCACCAAGCCCGCCATGGTCGATATGCTCAAAGACATCCGCGCCAGTCTGGACCAGGGGCGTGAACTGTCGGCTGCGCTGGCACGGCATCCACAAGCGTTTGGCGCGTTTTATGTGTCGATGATTCGTGTTGGCGAGATGACCGGGCGGCTCACCGAAGTTTTTTTGCGTCTCAACGAGCACATGGAGTTTGAGCGCGATGTGCGCGAGCGCATCAAGCAGGCCATGCGTTACCCGGTGTTCGTGCTGATCGCCATGGCGATTGCCATCGTCATCCTGAACATCTTCGTCATCCCGGTGTTTGCCAAGGTATTTGCCGGTTTTCATGCCGAATTGCCACTGATCACCCGCGGGCTGCTGGGTTTTTCGGCCTGGATGCTGGCGTGGTGGCCGTTGCTGATTGCCATGGGGGTGGGTGTGGGCATGCTGGTTCGCAGCTACATCCGCACGCCTGCCGGCCGCTACCAGTGGGACACGCGCAAGCTCAAGCTGCCGATCGTTGGCGAGATTGTGCTGAAGGCCACTTTGGCCCGCTTTGCCCGCAGCTTTGCACTGTCCAGCCAGAGCGGTGTGCCGTTGGTGCAGGCGCTCACCGTGGTGGCGCAAACCGTGGACAACGCCTTCATAGGCAGTCGCATCGAGCAAATGCGCGATGGCATCGAGCGCGGCGAGAGCATCTCACGCTGTGCGGCGGCCACCGGTGTGTTTACCCCGGTGGTGCTGCAGATGATCAACGTCGGCGAAGAAACCGGTGAACTCGATAACCTGCTGTTCGAGATTGCCGGGATGTACGAGCGCGAGACCGACTACAACATCAAAGGCTTGTCGGCGGCGATTGAGCCGATCTTGCTGGCTGTCATTGGCGTGCTGGTGTTGCTGCTGGCGCTGGGGGTGTTTTTGCCGCTGTGGAACCTGGGCAGCGCGGCGATGGGCAAGGGCGGTGCTTGAGTGGCGAGACAGCGAATTGGCGCGATGTCCTCGCGGTCATTGATGCGTGGCCGCGTGGTCGAATGGGGCATGGCGGCGCTGTTGCTGGCGGCCTTGCTGGTGGTGTTCATGAGCTACATGCGTGCGGTGCAGGCGCAAGGTGAATATGCGGCCGTGCGCACCACGCTGGGGGCTTTGCGTACCGCTTTGGTGTTAGACCATTTGAAACGCAATGCCGACCCGGTAGCTAGCGTCATCGTTGTCACCTCCCCCACCAGTCCGTTCGATTTGCTGGACCATCGTCCTGTCAACTACGCCGGCGTTGTCAGTGCCCGAAATAGCGATGGTGTGCCGGCAGGCAATTGGGTATTTGACCCAGCCTGCCCCTGTGTGGGCTATCGCCCGCTGCATGACGGCTGGCTTGACAGCCCAAGCGGTGACTCAATGGCCTGGTATGTGCTTAGCGGCGCACCGGGGCCGCTGCAATTGACCGCCAGGGAGCGTTACCGTTGGAAGGATCACGTCCTGGATTGATTTTGATCAGGTTTTTTGGTGAAAAGCAAGGACTAGAATCTGCGTCCTGCTACAGAATTTGAGACAGCGTGTTGGATATTTCATTTTTACTTAAAAGGCGGACGACATGAAACGAGTGCAAGGTGGTTTTACATTGATCGAATTGGTGATGGTCATTGTGATTTTGGGTGTGCTGGCGGCGGTGGCGTTGCCCAAGTTTGTGGATTTGAAGGGGGATGCACAGACCGCTGCGGTTCTGGGCGTGGCTGGCGGTATCAGTTCGGCCAGCGCCGTCAACTATGCAGCAAGAAGCGTAACGACTGCGAATGGAACGAGCACGGCGGGTCTATCATGTTCGGCAGCGGCCAATGCCATCTTGCAGGGTGGGGTGCCTAGTGGATATTCCCTGTCAACCACCGACACGGTTGGCGCCGCAGGTGTTTCAACTTCTTGTACCGTCACATTGGATGCCAGCCACACCGCTGCTGCGACCATCGTTGGTATCTGATCCCTATCCTGTCGATTCAGTATTTTTCGAAGTCGGA
>JAIFMT010000203.1 GCA_020048295.1 Rhodoferax sp. | reverse complement strand
GTGCCTGGCTGGTGGGGCCCACGAACATGCCGCTGAACAGATAGCTTAGTGATGGGTGGTTGTGCCAATACAACAGCAGGCTGGCCAGCAGCTCGGGCTTGCGCAGGAAAGGGCTGTCAGCCGGCGTGGCACCGCCCATCACAAAGTGGTTACCGCCGCCGGTGCCAGTGTGGCGGCCGTCGGTCATGAACTTTTCGGCGCTCAGACGCGACTCAAATGCGGCGTTGTACAAAAACTCGGTGTTATAGACCAGCTCTTTCCAGTTTGTGACTGGGTGGATGTTGACCTCGATCACGCCGGGGTCGGGTGTCACGCTGAGCAGCTTCAGACGCGGGTCGCGCGGAGGTGGATAGCCCTCGATGACGATCTGTACACCCAGTTCTTGTGCGGTGGCCTCAATGGCGGCCAACAGGTCCAGGTAATACTCCAGCCGCTCAAGCGGCGGCATGAAGACGTAAATCACGCCGGATTTTTCACCAACGGCCTCGGCTTTGGGGCCGTTGGCACGACGGGGGTCACGCACTTCAACGCAGAGCGCGGTGCGGGTGATCCAGTGGGCAGACTCCTGAGCGCCGGGCACACGGGCAAAATCCGCTGGTTCTGGCTGCATCGGGGTGTGGGCGTGGGTGCTGTAGTCCGGGGTGCCGGTGGGCGCGCTGGCACTTTGCAGCTTGCGGGCGGCTTCCGATTGGGGGCCACTGCCCGCCACGTAAGGCACAGTGAGGGAGGCGTTGGCCGTCGCCGCCGCTGCCATTGCGGCTGTGCGCCGGGCAGCACCGAGTGCCAGACCGGCTTTGCCCGGCGCAGTGGGCAGGGTGCCGACGCTGGTGCTTGATGTCTGGCTTTCACCGGTATCCGGGCCAGTTGCCTCGGTAACGCCAGCGGCATAGCGCGCCGCCAGGCTGTTGTACTGCGGCAAGTCACCGCGCAGTGTCGAGGGGTCGAGCTCGATCATGTACGGAAAATCAGCCTCGCTGACCCACGGCAGCGAGTCCAGCGGCAAGCGCAAGCCCATGGGTGAATCGCCAGGCATCAGGTACATGCGCTCATCGCGCAAAAACCACGGGCCGGTGGTCCAGGCTGCGCCGTAAGCTTCGTCATAGCCCGCTACCTTGACCGGCAGCACGTAGCCCACCGGCGTGTCCAGTTTTTGCTCAAAAACCCGGCGCAAGCGGGCGCGCTCCATCTCGTCGTCGAGCCTGGAATTGAACGGATCGACATTGACCGGCAGGCGACGCTCGCGCCACAGGTAATACCAGCTGTCTTCATAAGCGGTCTGAATGAATTTGCCGGTCACACCCAGTTTGGTGGCCAGCCGTTGGGTGAAACGCTGCGCGTCGGCGCTGGTGTAGTGGCTGGTGATGCGCTCATCGGCAAACAACGCCGGGTTGGCCCAGACGGGCTGCCTATCAGTGCGCCAATAAATGTTCAAGGCCCAGCGGGGCAGTTGCTCGCCCGGATACCATTTGCCCTGTCCGTAATGCAAAAAACCACCGTCGCCATATTCCTTGCGCAGCTTATGCACCAATTCGGTGGCAAAGCCGCGTTTGGTTGGGCCGAGTGCATCGGTGTTCCACTCTGGTGCATCGCGGTCGGTCACTGCCACAAAAGTGGGCTCACCACCCATCGTCATGCGCACGTCGCTGTCGAGCAGGTCTTGGTCCACCGCGTCGCCCAGGGCCATGATGTCGGCCCATTGGTCTTCGGTATAGGGTTTGGTGACGCGCGGCGCCTCGTAAATGCGCGTGACCTGCATGTGGTGGGCGAATTCAACTTCAGACTCATCGACACCGCCTTCAATGGGTGCGGCACCCGAGGGCTGTGGCGTACAGGCCAGCGGAATATGGCCTTCGCCCGCGAGCAAGCCCGAGGTGGCATCCAGACCAACCCAGCCGGCGCCAGGCAAATACACCTCGCACCAGGCGTGAAGGTCGGTGAAGTCGTGGTCGGTGCCGCTGGGACCGTCGAGTGACTTCACATCGGGTTTGAGTTGAATCAGGTAGCCCGACACAAAGCGTGCCGCCAGACCGCAGTTGCGCAGCAACTGCACCATCAGCCAGGCCGAGTCCCGGCAAGAACCCGACTTGAGCGCGAGCGTTTCCTCGGGGGTCTGCACACCCGGCTCCATGCGAATGGTGTACTTGATGTCGTTGTGTACCAGGGTGTTGAGGTCCACCAGAAAGATCACACTGCGGCGCTTCTTGCGGTCGATCTTGTCCAGATACGCCTGCACCAGCGGTGTCACCGGCTCGGGGGTCAGGTAAGGCACCAGCTCCTGCTTCAGATTGGCTTCATAGCTGAACGGAAACTCTTCGGCCTCGGGTTCCAGAAAAAAATCAAACGGGTTATAGACCGCCATGTCCATCACCACATCGACCGTGACTTTGAATTCTTGGGTCTTGTCAGGAAACACCAGGCGCGCCTGGTAGTTGGCAAACGGGTCTTGCTGCCAGTTGATGAAATGGCCTTCTGGCTCAACTTTGAGTGAATAGGAAATGATCTTGCTGCGGCAGTGCGGGGCAGGGCGCAGCCGGATGACTTGCGGCCCCAAGCCGACCAGGCGGTCGTAGCTGTAGTGGGTGACGTGGTTGAGCGCGGCGTGAATGGTCATGAAGAAGTCTCAAAAAATCCCAAAAGGTCGGGCTTGAATCAGTTGCACGGGACGTTTGACAACATCGGATACCAAGCAATGTTAGTGCCAGTGGCTTGCCTGGGAATGACGGCGTGGCGTGCGGTGTTTTGACGTGAAACAACCCGGCTGTCAAGCCGGGTTACGACCTGCCGTCCAGTGGATTCGCAGTCGTGAATTGCGGATCGGGTTCGCAATGACAGCCTGCTTGCAGGCTTCGGGGTGGCTTGCAAGCCATGCAAGCCATGCAAGTTAGCGCTTACTTTTCCATCACATATACCCCGGGCGCGTCGCACAGCGCGGGGAACTTGCGGCTGGATGTCGGGTAAGCCGCCACCATCTCGCCAGTGCGGGCATTGAGCCAGTCCGTCCAGTCACCCCACCAGGTGCCGGTGCGCTTTTCGCAGCGGGCCAGCCAGTGTTCCGCGTCTTCTGTCGCCAGGGGTTCTGCCACACAGTAGCTGCGTTTGGGTGGATTGACGGGCGGGTTGACGATGCCCAGGATGTGCCCTGAGCTCGACTGCACGAAGCGCACCGGTGTCGTGGCATTCACGAATTTTCTGATCTGATAGCACGACTGCCAGGGTGCAATGTGGTCTTCGGCGGCAGTCACCGCGTACAGCGGCTGCACGATGCGTTCCAGGTCAATGGGCTCGCCACCCAGGGTTAGCTGGTCATGCTTGATCAGGTTGTTGTTCAAATACAGTTGGCGCAGGTACCAGGAGTGCATCGCATGGGGCATGCGCGTGGCATCCACATTCCAGAACAGCACATCAAACGGCGGCAGCTTTTCGCCCAGCAGGTAGCTCTGGATCCAGTAGTTCCAGATCAGGCTGTTGGAGCGCAGCAGGCGGAACGAGGCGGCCATTTCGCTGCCGTCCAGATAGCCTTTTTTGGCCATCATCTCGTCGAGTGCCTCCAGGCAGGGCTCATCAATGAACACTTCGATTTCGCCAGGGTGCGAAAAGTCGGTCAGCGTGGCAAACAGCGTCCAGTGCGCCACCGGCAGCTTGTCAGGTGTAAACCGCTTGTTGGCCCACGCCATGTAGGTGCTGACCAGCGTGCCACCAATGCAGTAGCCCACCAGATGCACCTGTGGCACCTTGCAAAACTCGGTGGTGGCCTGCACCAGGGCGTGGACCCCTTCAAGCAGGTAATCTTCAAAGCCCACGTCGTGCATGTCGGCATCGGGGTTTTTCCAGCTGCTGATGAACACTGAAAAGCCCTGATCCACCAGGTGTTTGACCAGGCTCTTCTTGGCGGTCAGGTCAAGAATGTAGAACTTGTTGATCCATGGCGTGATGATCAAAATGGGCATGGCACGCACCTGCTCGGTGCTGGGCGCGTAGTGGATCAGCTCCACCAGCCGATTGCGAAAAACCACCTTGCCCGGCGTAGTGGCCAGGTCTTTGCCAACCACAAAGGCATCGGGCTCGACCATCTGGATGTCTTTGGCCTGCACATCGCGCAAAAAGTTATTGAACCCGTCGGCCAGGCTGGTGCCTTGCGTTTCCTGGAAGCGCGCCATGGCCACCGGGTTGAGCCAGAAAAAGTTGGTGGGGGCCAGCATGTTGAGCATGGTGCGCTGCCAGAAGGCGGCGCGGTGTCGCTCGTGCTCAGACAGACCAGGGCTGAGCAGGGCGGCCTCCTGCAGCCGGTTGGTGAACGTCAGGTACCACTCTTTCAGGATGTCCCATTGCGCGTTGTCGGTCCAGATCGGGCTGGCAAAGCGGGCAT
Organism: Rhodoferax sp.; assembly: GCA_020048295.1. The sequence goes on along the minus strand of JAIFMT010000203.1, from coordinate 10,377 downwards.
CTTCAGGGTTTTGCTCATACACCTCATTGGCGGGCAAGCCCATCAGGCGGCGCGCGGCGTGGCCTTGCAGCGCAATCAGGTCGGCCAGAAAACCATCGGCCTCCTTCATCAGCTCCTGTGGGTGCATCAGCCAGGCAGCCTGGGCGTTTTGCTGCGACGAAAACATGCCGAACGGGTCGATCGACTTGTTGAAGGCCTGAAGCGCGACTTCGAGCGGCAATAAGGTCTTGCTGTCGGGTGCGGTACGGTGGACAGTGCTGGTGGCGGTCATGATGTTTACCTTTCTTTCTTGCTGCTTTGATGGTTGCCATTTTCCTCCTCGCGCACCCTGCCAACAACAAAATTTTTCGCCGTCCGGGCATGGCATGGAGGGCGAAAACAGCGCCAGCGATAATCCGCCGCATGACCAACCCCAAAGTTCTGTTCGGCTTTCATGCCGTGGGCGTGCGCCTGAAAACCGCGCCCAAATCCATCGTTGAGATCTACATTGACCCGACGCGGCGCGATGCGCGGATGCGCCAGTTTGTTGATAAGGTGAACGAAGCCGGTGCTCGCCTGATTGAAGCCGATGGCATGCGCCTGGCCAAAATGTGCGGTAGTCACGGACATCAGGGGGTGGCCGCACGGGTGCATGAGCTGACCCAGGTCAAGTCGCTTGATGAGTTGCTGGAGCAACTTGAGGCATCGCAAGCCGACAAGCCGTCCGGTGCGCGCGAGCAGCCGCTGATTCTGGTGCTCGACGGTGTAACCGACCCACACAACCTGGGTGCCTGCCTGCGTGTGGCTGATGGTGCCGGCGTGCATGCGGTCATCGCACCCAAAGACCACGCCGCTGGCATCAACGCCACGGTGGCCAAAGTGGCCAGCGGCGCGGCTGAAACCGTGCCCTATTTCATGGTGACCAACCTGGCGCGCACGCTGAACGAACTGAAGGAACGCAACATCTGGATCATTGGCACCAGCGATATGGCCGACAAAACGCTGTACCAGGCCGACCTGAGCGGCCCGGTGGCGCTGGTGTTGGGGGCTGAAGGCGACGGCATGCGTCAACTCACCGCCAAAACCTGCGACGAGCTGGTCAGCATTCCGATGCGCGGGGCGGTAGAAAGCCTGAATGTGTCGGTGGCCAGTGGGGTGTGTCTGTACGAGGCGCTACGTCAGCGCACGGTAGGCTAATGCAGCCCCGGTGCTGCTCCGCTGAGAATTATTAATAATATAGCTATCAGCGCTTATGCAGAAAGGGCTAGAGCCCTATTTGTTATATGAAACTAGTCCAGCGGAATGGGCTGGCTGGCGGGCACCGGCACAGCGGTGACGCTGTTTTTCGGGCTGCCGTCCACCAGCTTGTCCGAGTACACCAGATACACCAGCGTGTTGCGCTTGACATCGACCATGCGCACCACCCGTACATGCTTGAACAGAAAAGACGAACGCGCAGAAAATACCTCTTCCTGCTGGTCAATCTTGCCCCTGAACGAGATCGGGCCGACCTGACGGCAGGCCACCGCAGCATCGGAGGTGTCTTCGGCCAGGCCCAGCGCGCCTTTGTAGCCGCCGGTTCTGGCGTGCGAGAGGTAGCACGAGACGCCATTCACGGCAGGGTCGTCAAACACATCGACCACCACTTTGTCATTGGGGCTGAGCAGCTTGAAGGTGGTGCTGACATCGCCCACCGTTTCTGCCACCGCCGTTGTAAGAAAAGCCGACAGGGCCAACAAACCAAGGGTATTTTTCATGGGCAAGCTCGTTGAGTTGAAACAGCGCGTGGCTCAGGCGGTCAGGTTGTCTGCCCAAGCCAGCGCCTGAAGATGCGCCCAGTTGACCTGGTCGCCGGTCAGCTGCAGTTCGGTGGCGGCTTGTGCAAACTGCTGCTCGTCGTCGTTCTCACAAGCCAGCGTAAGCCGCAAGAACGGGGCCAGAGCGCCGCTACCGTCGAGCAGGGCGCTGGTGACCGACTGCGGCAGGGAAATGCTGGCCAGCGCTTCTGCCATGGGCAGACCGAGCATGGTGTCCAGCAGCGAAAAGATGCCCACCACAAAGGCGTTGTCGCTCTCTTCGGGCGGCAGCAGTTCGCCCGCCAGCAATTCCATCAGCCGGCCACGCACCACGGCGATGTGGCCCACCGCCGGCGCAATGCCCGCTTTGCCAGAGGTGGTCATCAGCAAGGCTGCCCAGCGAAACAGCTTTTTCAGCCCCAGCAGCATCACCGCATGACGAAACGAGGTGACTTCGCAACTCAGGCCAAAGCCTGCCGAGTTGATGAAGCGCAGCAGGTTGAACGACAACGTCGGGTCGCGTTTGAAGACTTCTTCAATGTCACTGGTGCTGGCCTGCTTGCGCACCAGGTTGATGAGCTGGATGATGGCCGCCTGCGAAGGGCGGATAGTTTGCCCTTTGATCAGTGATGGGCGGGCAAACCAGTAGCCTTGAAACAGCTGCGCACCGGCGAGCTTGACTTGCTCGAATTGCTCGGCGGTTTCAACCTTTTCTGCCACCAGCAAGACATTGACGTTGTGGCCCAGCTGGCGGGCGATGGCCGCGATCTGGGCTTGGTTTACCGCCGAGATGTCGATCTTGACAAAAGACGCCAGCGCCAGCCAGTCGGCGTACGGCGGTGTCATCACGCTTTCGTCAAACGCCAATTTGAAGCCGCGTTTGTGAACCTCAATGAGGGTTTGCAAAAAGGTGTCAATGTCATCACGGCTGTTTTGGTCGTGGGGCATCGGTGGTATTTCAAGCACGACTCGGTCGGGTTCGATCAGGTCCAGATGGCCGCCCGCCAGGGTCTGGTGCGTGCAGTTGATGAACAGCGGCTGGCGGGTGTTCAAAATCTCGGTGTCCACGTTGGACAGCAGGTTGAACAGCAGCGCCGCATCGCTGGCGGCACTGTAGGCACTGCGACTGAGCGAGCGGTCAAACAGCTCGTAGCCGAACACGGCGCGCTTGGCATCCAGAATGGGTTGGCGGGCAATGGCCAACGTGGCACCGGCAGCGGCCGTTGCCGGGGGCGTGCGGGCAATTTCAACGGGGGTGGTCATAAAACGGGCCAAACATGGGTTCAAAAAAATGTGGCTCAGACGTGCAGTGCAGGTGTACCACACAACGCCGTCAACTCGGCATCGCCAAAGCCTGCGGCGCGGCGCGCCTGCAGGTTGAACGGCCCCTTGAGCGTGGGTGCCGCGTGTTGTCCAGCCAGCGCGGCATAGGTTGCAATGGGGTCAAGCAGGCGCTGCGCGCAGAGCCAGTTGTACCAGCGGTTGCCACAGGCCACATGGCCGATTTCGTCGCGCAGGATGATGTCCAACAGCTGCGCACCGGCCAAATCGCCCACCGAAACCAGTTTTTGCCGGATGGCCGGGGTGACGTCCAGGCCGCGTGCCTCCAGCGTGCGCGGCACCAAAGCCAGCCGCGCCAGCACATCGCCATCGGTGCGGGCGGCCATGTCCCACAGGCCGTCGTGCGCCGGAAAGTCACCATAGCAGTGACCCAGGCTGCGCAAGTGGCTGTGCAACAGCTCGAAATGCCGGGCTTCCTCTTGCGCCACGGCAAACCAGTCGCGGTAAAAAGCATCGGGCAGACCGGCAAAGCGCCAGGTGATGTCGAGCGCCAGGTTGATGGCGTTGGCCTCGATGTGCGTCAGCGCGTGGATCAGGCTGGCGTGGCCTTGCGGGCTGCCAACGCTGCGGGTGCGAAGGGCGCTGGGGTGTACCAGCACCGGCAGCGCCGGCCGTCCGGGCACGCCGGGGGGTTCGACAAGATGGGCGCTGCCGTCAACCCTCAGCGCATCCGCGCTGATCTGGTGTACGGCCAAAACCTTGGCCCGTGTGTCCGAAATTTGCAGCAGTTGCAGCGCGTGGGTCCGCAGCTCAGCGGCCATGATGGGCGCAGGCATGCGTGCTGTGTAGTTTGGTTGGGAGCATGGTGTTAAGGCAGCGGGGGGCCGGTGCGGGCGGTGCAAACCTACAATTCTAGGCATATCAAATCACAAACCACCTGAAAACCTGAAGGACGCAGCAATGGCAATCTACGAAGTCGATGGCATGACCCCACAAATTCCCGAGTCAGCCTGGGTGGCAGGCAGCGCCGAGGTGATTGGCGATGTGGTGCTGGGCGAAGAGGTTGGCATCTGGTTTGGCGTGGTGGCGCGCGGGGACACCGCCAGCATTCGTGTCGGCGCACGCACCAACATCCAGGATTTGACGGTGCTGCATGCCGATGTGGGCAAGCCATTGACCATTGGTGCCGGCGTGACGGTGGGCCACAAGGCCATGCTGCATGGCTGCACGATTGGGGACGACAGCCTGATTGGCATTGGCGCGGTGGTGCTCAATGGCGCAATCATTGGCAAAGGCTGTCTGGTGGGTGCCGGTGCCCTGGTGACCGAAGGCAAGGAGTTTCCGGATGGCGTGATGATCATTGGCAGCCCGGCCAAGCAGGTGCGCGCGCTCAGCCCCGAGCAACTGCAGGCCCTGCGCCACAGCGCTGACCACTATGTGGCCAACGCCAGGCGTTTCAAAGCCACGCTGAACAAGCTGGCCTGACCCACAAAGGAACAGCGTGTCTGAAATTCACAAATTCTTGTTTGAAGGTTTGCCGGTGCGTGGCGTGCTGGTGCGCTTGACCGATGTGTGGGTCGAAGTGTTGCGCCGTCGTGCTGCCAACACCACGCACGGGGCTTACCCGCTGCCGGTGCAGCAACTGCTGGGCGAAATGATGGCGGCGGCGGTGCTGATGCAGTCCAACATCAAATTTGACGGTGCGCTGGTGCTGCAGATTTTTGGTGATGGCCCGGTCAAGCTGGCGGTGGTGGAGGTGCAACCCGACTTTGGTCTGCGCGCCACGGCCACCCTCACCACGGAGGTGGCGGCAGATGCCAGCCTGAGCCAGATGGTCAATGTGAACAATGCCGGGCGCTGCGCCATCACGCTTGACCCGCAAAACCGTCAGCCCGGCCAGCAGCCCTATCAGGGCGTGGTGCCGCTGTTTGGCGACCAGCGCGAAAAGCTGGAGAAATTTAGCGATGTGCTGCAACACTACATGTTGCAAAGCGAACAGCTTGACACCACACTGGTGCTGGCCGCTGACGACACTGTGGCGGCCGGGCTGCTGATTCAGCGCATGCCGGTCCACGGCGCGGGCAATCTGGCAGGCGCTGCAGCACAGAACAACGAGGACGACATTGGTATCAACGAGCACTTCAACCGCATTGCCTTGCTGGCCTCCAGCCTGAAGCGTGAAGAACTGCTGACGCTCGATGCGCTGACGATCTTGCATCGTCTGTTCTGGCAGGAAGACGTGCGCCGCTTTGAGCCGTTGACGGGCGCACAGGGTCCGCATTTCTCGTGTACTTGCAGCCGCGAGCGCGTCAGCCGCATGTTGCTGGGCCTGGGCGAAGAAGAGGCCAACAGCGTGTTGCAAGAGCGTGGCGGAATCGAAGTCGGTTGCGACTTTTGCGGTCAGCAGTACCGTTTTGATGCGATTGACATCGCGCACTTGTTTGCCAAGCCAGACCTGCGTCCGCCGGGCAGTGTGGTGGTGCATTGAGGGGTTATGCCGTGTTGGTGCCAGCGTGGACAGTGCGCGATTCGCCGTCTTGCACGATGCGTTTGAGCAAGGCCAGCGCAGCCTGTTGTGTCAGGGTTGCGGGCCGCACGGAGCTGCTGGCGGCCGAAACCTTGGTGCGCAGCAGCGGCGCGGTGAGTGTGCGCACGCTGTAGGCCAAGGGGTTGAGTGAACTGGCCACCGCGTTGCGCGACAGTACGGCGGCACCCGCACCGTCGGCCACCAGGTCCAGAATGGCGGAGACACCGTCGATCTCCAGCGCGATTTTCAGCCGGCAACCCAGGTTGGCGAGTTCCGACTCGACCTGCATGCGTACGGCGTTGGGGCGGCTGGGGATGACCAGGGCCAACTTGGCCACCTCGATCAACGCCAATGGTCCGGGTGGCGGCTCTTCGAGCGGGCCGGGCGGACGCCGCTGCACCAGCAGCAAGTCTTCTTCCATCAGCGGCGTGATATCAATTTCGGGGGTCGGCTGAGCGTTGTACAGCACGGCGATGTCGAGCCGTCCGGCGATCAGTGACTCCAGCAAGGCCACCGACAAGCCCTCGCTGACCGAAATGGTGGCATCGGGCAGTTCGGCGCGAAAGGCGCGTGTCAGCGGCACCGTAAAAACCCGGGCCAAACTGGTGGGCAGGCCCACTGCCACCCGACCCGCCAACGATCCGCGCACGCGACCCAGTTCCTCATGGGCGCGCTCCACCTGGTGCAAGATGCCACGGCCGTGCGCCAGCAGCAGTTTGCCTGCCTCGGTAGGCTGCGCACCCCGGCCATTGCGTAGCAGCAGGGTTTGGCGCAACTCCACCTCAAGCAGGCGCACTTGACGGCTCAAGGCGGGCTGTGCCACGTTCAGTGCCACCGAGGCTCGGGTGAAACTGCCCAACTCGGCAACCCGCACAAAATATTCAAGCTGCTTCAGATCCATGTGGCAACGGGGTGAGGTGATGGCAGCGCTACCTGACAACACGTTGAGGTTCGAATGACTTGTTCATAGCTGGCTGGCAATTATGCCGACTTGTTATATCTGGTAGTGGCTAAATTGACTTTTCGCAAGCGCTAAAAGCCGTCAGAATCCATGCCATGCAAACAGCCATTCCCTGTTACTTCATGCGCGGCGGCACGTCTCGCGGACCGTTTTTTCTGGCCTCTGATCTGCCAGCTGACATTGCCACACGTGACCGCGTATTGCTGGCGGTGATGGGCTCGCCAGACCGGCGGCAGATTGATGGTCTGGGCGGTGCCCATCCGCTGACCAGCAAGGTGGGCATCGTCAGCCAGAGCCAGACACCTGGTGTCGCTGTCGATTTTTTGTTTGCCCAACTGCAGCCTGAGCGCGACACCGTCGATACCACGCCGAACTGTGGCAACATGCTGGCGGCAGTGCTGCCATTTGCCATTGAGCGTGGGCTGGTGGCAGTGCAGGGCGACAGCACCACGGCACGGGTGCTGACGCTCAATACCCACATGCAATGCGACGTGACAGTGTCAACGCGCGGTGGCCGGGTCAACTACACCGGTGACGCGCGCATTGACGGCGTGCCGGGCAGCGCCGCCCCTGTGACCATCAATTTTCTCGACACGGCTGGCTCGGTGTGCAGCGGCCTGCTGCCCACCGGGCAGGTACGCGACCGCATTGCCGTCCGTGGCGACGGATTTGAGCCGTTCACGCTGGACGTCACCTGCATCGACAACGGCATGCCTCTGGTGATTTTCAGGGCCGCTGATGTGGGGCGCACCGGCTATGAAAGCGTGGCCGAACTGAACGCCGACGATGACCTGAAGCGCCGCCTTGAAGCCCTGCGCCTGCAGGTTTCACTGCACATGGGGCTGGGCGATGTGGCCACCAAGAATTACCCCAAAATGACGCTGATTGCCGCCCCGCAGGGCGGTGGCAGCATCACCACCCGCAGCTTTATTCCGCATGTCTGCCATGATGCCATTGGCGTGCTGGCAGCGGTGACGGTGGGCGCGGCCTGTGTGCTCAAGGGCTCGGTGTGCGACGGCGTGGCAGAGATGCCGCCGGGAACGGATCCGCTGGTGTCGGTGGAGCACCCCAGCGGCGAATTCAGTGTGGCGCTGGGGCTGGACCCGGCCAACCCGCAAAATGTCACCAAAGCCGCACTGCTGCGCACCGCGCGCCTGATCATGCGCGGCGAAGTGCTGGTGCCAGCCCATATCTGGGCGGGGCCAGCGGCGGCCGTCACTGGGTAACATTCACGCTGGTTTTACTTTTACAACAGGAGACAACATGACCCTCTCAGCCAAATTCCTCAAGTCGATATTGGTGCTGACTGCGCTGGCTACGGCAGCCATGGCGGCATCAGCACAAACCGTCACGCTCAAGGTGCATCACTTTTTGCCAGCCGGGTCGGCTGCGCAAACCATGTTCATCAAGCCTTGGTGCGACAAGATCGCCTTGGAGTCGGGTGACAAGATGAAGTGCCAGATTTACCCCTCGATGCAGCTCGGCGGCACGCCACCACAGCTGTTTGACCAGGTCAAGGACGGCGTGGCTGACGTGATCTGGGTGCTACCTGGCTACACTGCCGGCCGTTTTCCGCTGATTGAGGTGTTTGAGCTGCCGTTCATGATGCAAAGCCCCGAAGGCACCAGCAAGGCGCTGTGGGACTATGTGGCGCAAAACCCCAATGTGGGTGCCGAGTTCAAGGACGTGCATCTGCTCGCACTGCATGTGCATGGTGACGGTGTGTTTCACATGACCAAGAAACCGATTGCTACCCTGGCCGACCTCAAGGGCTTGAAAGTGCGCGCCCCAACCCGCCAGACCAACAAGTTGCTGGCCGCGTTGGGTGCCACGCCGGTGGCGATGCCGGTGCCGGCAGTGAGCGAGGCTTTGTCCAAATCGGTGATTGACGGTGCGCTGGTGCCCTACGAAGTGGTGCCATCGGTGAAGATTCAGGAACTTGCCAAGTTCCACTCCGAGACCGACCCGGCTGAGTCGGCTATCTACACCTCGACCTTCATGTTTGCCATGAACAAGGCCAAATACGACAGCTTGAGCCCGGAGCTGAAAAAAGTCATTGATGCCAACAGCGGACGCGAATTCTCCGGCTCCATTGGCAAAGCCTTTCTGGCCGCCGACGGTATTGGCAAAAAGCTGACCGAGAAAAACGCGCACAACGTGATTCCCGCTTCCGAACTGCAAGGCTGGAAGAAGATTGGAGAACAAATCACCACCGACTGGGTGGCAGATGTCACTGCCAAGGGCGCTGACGGCAAGAAGCTGCTGGCCGATGCGCGGGCGCTGATCGCCAAGAACGCCGCTAAATAAGTCGGCGGCTGGTGTGGCCATGGCCACACCAGCCATTTTTTCCTCATTTCAACGCATTGATGCTGCCATTCATGGCAGTGTTGTTGGAGAAGCGTCCATGCAAGAACCCATTCCCGGTGATGCGCCTGGCACCCCGTCGCTGATCTTTGGCCCTTTTGGCCATGTGTTGTTCAACGCCGCCAAGGTGTCGAGCATCATTGGCGGGCTGATTTTTGTTGTCATCGTGGTGATGAGCATCATCAGCATCGTTGGGCGCAAACTGTACGCAGCACCCGTGCCTGGTGACGTGGAGATGCTGCAAATGGCTGCCGCCTTTGCCTCAGCCAGTTTTTTTTCGTACTGTCATTTGAACGGTGGCGATGTCAAGGTGGACTTTTTTACCGCCAAGGCCAGCCCCGCCACTATTCATCGGCTTGATGCGTTTGGCTCGTTGCTGGTGGGCATTTTTGGCGCGCTGATCACCTGGCGCGCCACGGTGGGGGCCCTGGCCATCCGGCAAGCCGGCGAAACCAGCATGATTCTGGGCTGGCCAGTGTGGGTGGCGCAAATATTGATGGTGCCAGGCTTCTTTTTGCTGGCGCTGGCAGGCTTTTACATGGTGGGCATTCACCTGTATATGAGCCGGATGCGTGGCGGGGTGAAAGCATGAGTGGCATTGCCATTGGCGGCATCATTTTTGCTTGCCTGATGGTGTTGCTGGTACTGCGTGTGCCGATTGGCATTGCCATGTTCACCATGGGCGCAGCGGGCTACTTCTACCTGACCGGCGCAGAGGCGATGCCGATCCTCAACTTTCTCAAAAATCTGGCCTACGCCCGCTTGTCGAACTACGACATTGTGGTGATTCCGCTGTTTTTGCTGATGGGGCAGTTTGCCACCCACGGCGGTCTGAGTGCCGCGCTGTTCCGCTTTGTCGAGGCCTTCATGGGCCACATGAAGGGCGGCGTGGCCATGGCGTCGGTCGGGGCTTGTGCGGGTTTTGGCGCCATTTGTGGCTCATCGCTGGCCACTGCGGCCACCATGGGGCAGGTGGCTTTGCCCGAGCTCAAGCGCTTTGGCTACTCGGGGGCGCTGGCCACTGGCGCGTTGGCGGCGGGCGGCACGCTGGGCATCATGATTCCGCCCTCGGTGCCGCTGGTGATTTATGCCATTCTGACGCAGGAGTCGATTGGCAAGCTGTTCATGGCGGCGGTATTGCCAGGCATCATTGCCATGCTAGGCTACATGCTGGTGATCAAGATCATTGTCACGCTCAACCCCAGCGCCGGTCCGGCGGGTCCGCGCGCCAGCTGGGCCAAGCGCTTGAAAGCCTTACTGCAAGTGGCCCCGGTGCTGCTGGTGTTTGTGGTGGTGATTGTGGGCATTTACGGCGGCTGGGCCAACCCGACCGAAGCCGCTGCCATTGGCGCAGCGGCCTGCGGCGTGCTGGCCGTGGTCAGCGGTGGCATGCGCCTGCGTGGCTTGATTGACAGCGCGCTGGGCACCGCACAAGCCACGGCGATGATTTTTCTGGTGCTGCTGGGGGC
>JAIFMT010000093.1 GCA_020048295.1 Rhodoferax sp. | reverse complement strand
AGCATGCGGGCTGCCAACCAGAAGAAGATGGACTTTTGGGGCGTGTTGGGCGTCAGCACATCGGGCATGCCGACATAGCTCATGGTGTGCAAAAAGTCGATCAGGCCAACGCCTAAAAAGGTCACGCCCAGGAAAACAACGGCCCCTTTGCGCGCCGACAGAATGGCCCGGTAACCGGTGACGAACACCAACATCGCCACGACGATGGAAAGCAGCTCCACAGCAGTGTGCATGAACACAAACACCACCGGCTCGATCACCACCTGTCTGGAAAAGTTCGACACCCACCACAACAGCGGCAAGGCCAGCGCCAGCAGAGCCCAGCCCAGCGTGCTTTGGTAAGGGTGCGCATGCAGGATCTGCACGTGCGGTAGTTGCGGTTTCATGAGGCGCTCTGTTGCGGTGTTTGTCGTCCTACTTGGATCCAACTTTTTGTAAAACAGCAGCGGCGTGGTCTTGTGCCACCTCGCGTCGGCGCTTATCCATTTCAAACTGGAAGTCACGTAACTCCAGCGACGCCAGCACCAAGGCGTCGCGCATGGCATGCAGTGCCTCCACCAGTTGTGGCAGCTTGGTGAGCTGGTGGGGTTGCGGCTCAGGGCTTGTCATGCCAAGTCAAAGGATTGTTGTCCCAGATGGTTAAACCGAGAAGACTTTCACGGCCTCCACCAGGCGCTCGGCCTGTTCACCCATACTGATGGCAGCGGCGGTACTTTGCTCGACCATGGCGGCGTTCTGCTGGGTCATCTGGTCAAGTTGGGCGATGGCTTGGGCCACCTGGGAGATGCCCAGCGACTGCTCAGACGAGGCCACGGTGATTTCTGCCATCAACTCATTGACCCGTTGAACGTGGCTGACCACCTCGTTCATGGTCTGTCCGGCACTGGTGACCAGGATGGCACCGCTTTCAATGGTTTTTGCCGAGTCGTCAATCAGTGTCTTGATTTCCTTGGCCGCTGCGGCTGAGCGTCCGGCTAGGCTGCGCACTTCACTGGCGACGACGGCAAAGCCCCGCCCTTGCTCGCCAGCGCGTGCGGCTTCCACTGCGGCGTTCAGGGCCAGGATGTTAGTTTGAAAGGCAATTCCGTCAATGACACTGATGATGTCAGAGATCTTCCGGCTCGAAGTGGTGATCTTGTCCATGGTGGTCACCACATTGGCCATAGCGCTGCCACCCCTCGCTGCCACTTCGGTGGCTTCTCGCGCAAGTGTGCTGGCTTTATGCGCCGCATCGGAATTTTGTCGCACCGACGCGGTTTGTTGTTCCATGGCAGCGGCAGTTTGTTCCAGGCTGGAGGCGGTTTGTTCAGTGCGGCTGGACAAGTCATTGGTGGCACTGGCAATTTCCTGGGTGGCGACTTGTACCCCTTGTGCTTGTTCGTGTACGTCGGCGATCAGCGATTGCAAGTTGAGTCCGGACTGGTTGATGGCACGCGCAATCATGCCCACGGCATCACAGCGGTTGAGGTTGAGGTCACTGCCTGCCTCACCACTGGCGACTTGCTGCGCCACTTCCAGAATACGCTTCAGGGGTGTGGTGACCTGGGCTTCTATGAATCCATCAGCGATGACCAGACTTATCACCAATGCTGCTATCAAGATGGCCAGAGTCGTGCCGTCCAGGCCCGACAGTGCTAAAGCGGCGCTCATCAAGACAATCACCGCGATCATTGGCAGGCGCACGCGCCACGACGTTGGCAATAGTTGCAACGCACTCGCCCAGCGCGTGATGCCAGTGCGCACAATCAAGCCCCGGTGAAAGGCGAGACCGCGTGCGCGGCCATCCTTGAAGCGCTGGTAAAGGCTGGCAGCGGCTTCCACCTCGGCGCGTGCGGGTTTGGTGCGCACCGACAGGTAGCCCACCACCTGCCCATTGCGGCGCATGGGCGCGGCGTTGGCACAGACCCAATAGTGGTCGCCGTCCTGGCGCCGGTTTTTGACCAGTGCGCGCCACGATTCACCGGCTTTCAAACTGTGCCACATGTCGGCAAAGGCTTCAGCAGGCATGTCGGGGTGGCGCACCAGGTTGTGGGGTTGGCCCATCAAATCAGTGGTAGAAAAGCCACTGGTGCGGATGAAAGCTGCGTTGGCGTACTCGATGTGGCTGTTGACATCGGTGGTGGAGAGCAGCGTTTCGTTTCCAGGAAATTGATACTCACGCTGGCTAACCGGCAGATTGTTTCTCACAGGCTTTCCTTCTTGTCGGTCAAAAGCCCATGCTAATCAGCATGCTCCAGTTGCGCCATCGGCTGACGCTGGTTTTTTTGTCGGTCAGGGCTGAACGCAGGGGTAGGGCACGCCCTATCCGATTGAGATTTAGTCCATCAACTGATGTTCTATCGCATAGCGCATCAGGTCGGCTATGTTGGTGAGCTCGAGTTTTTCCATCAACCTGGCCTTGTGGGTACTGACGGTCTTGCTGCTGATCGCCAGTTCCCGGCCAATCTCATTGACACCCTTGCCCGACGCCAGTAAGCGCAAGACCTGTGCCTCTCGATCCGAGAGCAGACTGTGGGAGGGTTGTTGGCCATGGGTTGGGTCGGTAAAAACGATCATCTCAGCCAGATCCGGGTCGATGTAGCGCCCGCCTGCTGCCACTTTGCGAATGGCAGCCAGCAAAATGTCAGGTTCGCAATCCTTGGTGATGTAGCCCTGCACGCCGGCCTTGAGTAACCGTGCTGCGAATTGCGGCTCTTTGTGCATGCTCAGCATGAGTATGGGCAGACCGGGATGATGTCCCTTGATGCGTTGGACCAAGTCCGGGCCCTGGATGCCAGGCATGTTCAGGTCCAACAAAAGCAGGTCAACCGGTGTTTGGCGCAGCAGCAGCAGCACCTCGGCACCATCACGGGCTTCGCCAACCACCGTCATATCAGGCGCAGACGCAAAGATCAGCTTCAGGCCACCGCGCATGATGGCATGGTCGTCTCCAATCAGCAGTCGGATCATGGTTCAAGTTCCTTGGAGCTGTCACAAGTGAAAGGGATCAACGCGGTCACGACTGTACCGCGCCCTGGCGCACTGTCAATCTTGAGCTGCCCCCCCAATGAAATCGCGCGCTCGTGCATGCCCAGCAGGCCAAAGGATTTTTGCGGTGTCACGGCATGCAAATCAAAACCGACACCGTTGTCATTGACTTCCAAGCGCAGCACATCACCCGCGCGTTCCAACTTCACAGTCACCTGACTGGCCTGGGCGTAGCGCCTGACATTGGTCAAAGACTCCTGAACAATGCGGTAAATCACTATGGCGCGTTCGTCATCCAGCACCATCTCGTTCTCGGCTTCACCAAAAATACACGGGATGTGGGTGGTCAAGGTAAATTCTTGGCACAGGCGTTCAATCGCCGGAGTCAGCCCCAAGTCCAGCGCGGGAGGGCGCAAATAGGTGGCGACATCGCGCACCCCCAAGAGTGCGCGGTCCACCAATTGCTTCATGCTTTGCACTGGTCCCATCAGATCGGGTTGCAGTGTGCCAAAGTTCGTTAAAAGCATCGACAAGTTAATCCGCAGTGTGGTGAGCACCTGTCCGAGTTCGTCATGAATCTCCCGGGCGATGTGTTTTCGCTCCACTTCAAGCGCAGCGGCGTTCTGCGCAACCATTTCGCGCAAGCGCTGTCGTGATTGGCTCACGTCGTGATGGAGCTGCATCAACGCGGCTTCGGATTCTTTGCGATCGGTGATGTCAAAGTGCGAGCCAATGTAGTGGCTGACGGCACCCTCCTTTGAATAGACCGCCGAGATGGTCAGCCATTTGGGATGCACGCAGCCGTCTTTGTGGCGGTCCCAGATCTCGCCCTGCCAATAGCCGTCGCGCCGGATGTTTTGCCACATGATTTGATAAAAATCCCGCGTGTGCCGGCCCGACTGCAGCAGCTTGGGTGTCCGGCCAATGGCATCCTCGGCGGTGTAGCCGGTGATCTTGGTGAAGGCTCGATTGACGCGCAGAATGACAGCGTTGGCATCGGTGATCATCATGGCTTCTTGCGGGTCACCGCCAGGTGCACCATTTCGCCTGCGTCCTCCAGTGCCACCGCATGGGTCTCCATCCAACGCTCGCCGCCTTTGAGCCCCTGCAGCTTGAATTCCAAGCTCAGGGATTCACCAGCTAACACCCGGTGATGCAGGTCGATAAATGCAGCTCTGAACTCAAGTGCAATGGCATCAAATATCACCCAACCCGCGACTTGGTCCAAAGAATCCGCCTCGAGCATGGCCAACCCGGCCGGGTTCATTAGCAACACTCGGCCCTGCTGGTCCAGAATGCTAATGCACTCTGGCTCATGCTCAATGATGCTGCGCAGGCGCGATTCACTTTGGCGCAGCCGGATGTCGGCCTGCACCCGGTCGGTGATGTCTTGCACCGTACCCCACGAGCGCAAGGCCTTGCCAGTGGCATCAAAGCTCGACTGACAACATTCGGACACCCATTTGATGCGGCCGTCAGGCATCAACAACCGATGCGTTACTTCGTAAGGCGCGCGCTTCTGCAAAGATTCGGCGTAGGCCTGGTGGACCATGTCACGGTCGTCGGGATGAATGGCATCCAGAAAACCTGCATAAGTGGCGCTGAATTCCCGTGGATTCATTTCAAACAGACGAAACACCTCGTTCGACCAGATCAGTTGCCCGGTCTCCAGGTTCAAATTCCAGCTGCCAATGTGGGCGGTACGTTGCGCCTCTTCAAGCATTTCCACGGTCGACTGCAAGTCGTGTTGCAATTGCTTGCGCTCGCTGATGTCACGAATAAAACCCATGAACCTGCCGCCACGCTCGGGCAGGTGGATGGCATTGATTTCTGCTGACCAGACCGACGTATCTTTGCGTCGATGCCGGGTTTCAAACTGGTCTGTGCCGGTCTTGACAATCTTTTGCATGTGGCTGGCCACCTGCTCAGGAGCCTCGGATGCGTCCAAATTTGAAATGTTCATACCCAACAATTCTTCACGCGTGTAGCCGGACTGCTGAACATAGGCGTCGTTGACATCCATCAGTTTGCCGTCGGAGCTGACCATCCAGAAGCCGTCCATCGTATGGGCCAGAAGACACTGAAAATCTTCCTGGCTGGTGCGCAACTCGGCTTCACTTTGTTGCCGCTGGGCAATTTCCCTGGTGAACAGCAAGGCAGGGAAGCAATACATCAGCGCTGCGTAAAAAAGCAGCACCACCACAACAACCACCTGGTGCGTGTCGCTCGGGGTAAACAGGTTCGGATCAAGTTGATCGACCGGGATCAGGCCAACGCGGATCCAAAGCGTCATTCCAAAAAGCAAAAAAATAGCAGCGCTAACGTGCTGTGTCAGTATCCCGGCAGACAATTTTGTATCCCACAGGTGGCTGGCGGCAGCGACGGCCAGCAAACCCAGCACGGTGAACTGAATGGCAACCCGAGCGCTGGTGTTGAATTGCACAAACGTGAAAAAAGACAAGCCGACAACGACCGTCAGGATCAATGCGACGAACACCTGCCACCGCCAGGGCTTGTGACCTATGATGATGTCTACGCCTATGAGAAAACAGATGTGACCCGCTGTGATGAAGGCATTGGCCAAGGGAATTGATACCCATAAGGGCGCTGTGCCGCGCATGACAACACCCAGCAGGCCCAGCGCGACAAGCAAAGCGCCAAAGGCCCAAATGGCCAATGCGCCGTCGCGTCGATGACTTTGCCACAAAAATAACATCGTGGCTGCCGTTGTCATGGACACAAAGGTGGTCAACAAAACTGCCGTGCGTAGGTCGATTTCAAAAGGAAGCATCAGTTGTAACGTAACAGGAGGTCAACTTCTTTGCCTGGTTGACTTGGTGGCCCCATTTTGAATGGTGCAGCAAAATTGCGCGACCTGCCTTGGGTGGAGCGCTGCACAGTTCGCATACCGCCACGGAATAAATCGATTTTTCTGGACACTCGACGCCAATGTAAGACGGCTTGGCTGCACAGTTTCCCGGACTTATTGTTTCCCGTCTGATTTTGCTGATAGCCAAAAAGATTTTTCGCCCGGATCAGGATGTCTGAAAATTAAACAACTACCCGGCGGCATCGTCACGCGCGGCAGTTTTCGGCCCGCGTAGCAGGGTGAGCGCCAGCAGGCCTGAGGCCGCCATCAGCAGCAAGCTCACTGCATTGAGCACCGGTGTGGCCCCCTCGCGCATGCGGCCATACATCATCACCGTCAAAGGCGAGTCCGAGCCGACCAGCATCAGCGTGGTGTTGAAGTTCTCGAAACTCATCAAAAACGAGATCGCCGCCGAGCCGATCAGCGCCGGTTTCAAGTACGGCAAGGTAATTGTCCACAGCACCGCAGCGCGCGAGGCGCCCAGGTTAAAGGCCGCCTCCTCCAGCGTCACATCAAAGCGTTTCAGCCGCGCGGTGATGGTCAGTGTGGCCACCGAGATGATGAACGACAACTGCCCCAGCACCACCAGCGCCAGGCCAGGGCGCAAAAACTCAAGCTCCAGCCCCCACAGGTCGTCAGCCAGATTGGCAATGCGGCTGGCAAACGCCAGGATCGAGATACCCAGAATCACCCCCGGAATCACCAGCGGGGCCAGCATCAGCAGACTGAGTGCCTGCTTGCCCGGAAACTGCGCGCGTTCAATCAAAAAAGCATTGATCGT
>JAIFMT010000049.1 GCA_020048295.1 Rhodoferax sp. | reverse complement strand
CGACACCTTCGGTGTCGGGACTGAACTGCACATTGGTCTGGACGCCAAGCAGGCTGTCCACCTTGGGAGTCCACTGTGTGCCAGCCCCATTGGGTTGTGACAGGTCACGAACAAACTGGGCGTTGGCATCATTCGCACGCGTGAGGCCGAGTGTGCCAAAGCCATGCAAGCTGATGCCCGCAAGCGATGGCGCGAGTACTTCGTCCGCTGACCAGGCTGTGCAGCTCGCACTGAAGACCACGGCGACAAGGCAAACCTGCCTCCTGAGCGACGAGACTTTTACCGTGTGGTTTGGGTGATCTGTGAACATGTTGCTGGCCCCAGTGTCAGTCGCCGTGGCTTTTTGAAACAACCGTTTTGAAGACAAAAGATGTGCTGGCTAGCGCTCAATCGCCGAACGATATGCCCAGGTCACGCCCGGTTTGCAAGGTGTCACAGTCCAGCGGCACATTGCGCATGCGACCAGCGACTTCTTCCAGGTCTACGTAATCAACACCGTTGATGCCCAGTGCAACCATCACGCCGCTCTGGCCTGCTTCAAGACCGCGCACTGCACCAGCACCAAAGCGCAGTGCTGCCAACCGGTCAAACGAGGTTGGGCTGCCACCGCGCAGCAAGTGACCCAGCACCACGACCCGTGTGTCCTTGCCAGTGCTCTGGGACAGGGCGTGGGCAATCGATTCACCAATACCACCCAGCCGCTCGGCGTGTCCCACCTCAGCGGGAGCCACCAGTTCGCGCTGGCCGTCTTTGGCTTGCGCGCCTTCGGCCACCACGACGATGGAATACAGGTGACCATCGGCCTCGCGCTCACGCAGTTTGGCGGTGACCTGCTCAATGTCAAAACCGATCTCGGGGATCAAAATGGCGTGGGCGTTGCCGGCAATACCGGCGTGCAGCGCAATCCAGCCGGCGTAGCGGCCCATCACCTCAACCACCATCACCCGTTGGTGGCTCTCGGCAGTGCTGTGCAGGCGGTCGATGCACTCGGTAGCAAAGCCGACCGCAGTGTCAAAACCGAAGGTGGTGAGCGTTTTATCCAGATCGTTGTCGATGGTTTTGGGTACGCCCACCACGCGCAATCCCTTGCGGTGCAATGCCTCGGCAATGGTCAGCGAGCCATCGCCACCAATGGACACCAGCGCGTCGATTTCGTGGGTGGCAAAGTAGGTCAGCAGCTCGTCAGAGCGGTCGATCTCACGGGTGGTGCCATCGGGCATGTTGACCGGAAAATGGAGTGGGTTGCCCTTGTTGGTGGTGCCCAGAATGGTGCCGCCCAGGTGACCGATGCCGCGCACCTTGTCGCGGGTGAGGCGGTAGACGCCACCTTCAGGGTAACGTTCAGGGAACATGATGCCGTTGAAGCCATCGCGAATGCCGTAGCACTGCCAGCCCAGGTTGTCGGCGGCAATCACCACCGCCTGGATCACCGCGTTGAGGCCGGGTGCGTCACCGCCGCCAGTACAGACGGCGATGCGTTTGATAGGTTTCTTCATGGTTGTCCTTGGTAAATTTGTGCAACTGCTGTGGTACACGCAAGCGACCATTGTGCCGCAAGCTGCGCGCCAGACCCTTCATCGGTTGCGCCAAGGCGACATTCAAAAGATATCATTTATGTAGCATTAGGCGCAATGATTTAAAGGGGTAGAAGGCATTTTTGCATGTCATCAGGGTGATCTGGTGGACTGAAGTCGTCCCAGCTTGTGCGCCAGCTCGATGGCCGAGCTAACCCCCATCTTCTCAAAAATATTGGCGCGGTGAAATTCCACCGTGCGCTGGGTGATGCCCAGATGGTCGGCAATGTTCTTGTTGTAGTGTCCCCGGATCAGCTCATCGAGTACCTCGCGCTCGCGCGGACTCAAGCTGCCCAGTGCCTGGCGCATGCGCCGGGTTTCGGCATCGTCGTGCAGCACGGTGCTGGCGGCGGCCAGCGCCTGCGCCACTCGGTCTACCAGTTCGTTGTCCTGGAATGGCTTTTCCAAAAAGTCCCAGGCACCGCCCTTGACAGCCGCCACTGCCATGCCAACATCGCCATTGCCAGTGAGAAACAGCACCGGCCATGGGCAGGTCAAGGCCTTGAGCTGTTCAAACGTCATCAGCCCAGACAGCGGAGCCATGCGCACATCCAGCAGTACGGCAGCCTGGCCCCAGTTGCCTTGGCGCGTCCGCACGGCGTCCAGAAACACCTGACCACCGTTCCATGTGGTGGGGGCAAAGCCGCGTGATTCAAACAGCCAGGCCAGGCCATCGCGGATGTCGGGGTCGTCGTCCACGATGTGGATGGCCGCGCGGGGGCACGTTTCGGTAGCGATGAGGTCTGACTGCGCTGGTGAAGGCAACAGAGAGTCACTGTTAACTGTATTCATCTTGCATCCTCAAACTGTGCCACAACTTTTGCCAGCGGCAGAGCAACACTGAAACGCGCACCACCGAGCAGTGGGTCGCGTCCCACGTCAATGCGACCATGGTGTGCTTCGACGATGGATCGGCAAATAGCCAGCCCCATGCCCATGCCGCCCTCTTTGCGGCTGACAAAGGCATTGAAGATGCTGTGCCGAGCCTCTTCGCTGACACCCGGTCCTGTGTCGGAAACACTCAGGATGGCCATGGCCTGACCGTTGTCACAGTGCAGGTCAAGCCACACCTGGGCGCTGCTGCTGCCGTGGGTTGCCCAGTCCTGCGCATTGCCCAGCAGGTTGTTGACCAAGTGCTCCAGCAGCAATTCATCGGCATCTATCCAGACCGGCTGCGGCGGCGGTTGCCAGCGCACGGGTGTGCCGACAGAGTCTGTCAGTCCATCGAGCACGCGAGCCAAAAATGCCACCAGATCGAGGTGTTGACGCGACAACTCGCGCCGCCTGGCAAAGTCATTGACACGGCGAATGATGCCGCCGGCGCGCTCGGCCAGGCGTGCCATGCGCTCAACCACCGGTAGCAGTTCGGGAAGACTGATGTTGTCGTCGCGCAACCGGTTGAGCAGACCGTTGGCAAAACTGCTCAACGCACCCAGCGGCTGGTTCAATTCATGCGCCAGGGTCGAAGCCACCTCGCCCACGGCAATCAGGCGACCTGATGCCTCCAGCTTTTCCTGCTGTGCCATCGCCATGCGCTGTGCCCGTTTGCGCTCGCTGATATCCATTACCGAACTCATCCAGCCGATTTGCGCACCACTGGCGGTGTGCAGTGGGGCCTCATGAATAAGCACATCAATCAGGTGACCATCGCTATGGGCAAATTGCACCTCTACGCCGTTGCCGCGTGTGCCACGCGTCATCAGGTTTTCATGCACTCTGGTGAGGGCGTCATGCTGGTCGGGTGGCCAGTACGGAAACGGCATCGATCGCCCGATCAGCGCCGTTGACGGGTAACCCACCATGCGGGTGAAGGCCACGTTCACATACAAAATGCAGCCCTGCATGTCCCAGGCACGCAGCCCGGTGGTGACCGAATTTTCCATGGCCGTGCGCAGCACGATCTGGGCTTGCAGCAACGCCTGCACTTTTTGGCGTTTGACGATGTCGCGTCGCAGGGCATACAGCGCCACCAACATGCCCAGCAAAAAAAGCAGCGCCACCAGAAAAAAAATGCGTGGCACGGTGGCTGGCGTGGCCCGCGTCTGGCTGACCTGCACCGACAGGTCACTGCCAGGCAGGTTGAGTGCCACCCGATAAGTGGTGTTGTCAGACGTGAGCGGGGCAGTCGATCCGGTGACAGTGTCTGTGTGCGCAGTGGTGCCGCCTTGCGCATCGTCTGTCAGCAGGACAATTTGGTGGTCCTGCGCAAACCATCCCGGCACCAAAGCGCTGAGCGCGCGCTGCAGCGAAATGGCGGCCAGGTAATTGCCAACAAACGCGCCCCGGTCAAAGAATGGCACGGCAAGCCACAGCACGTCACTTGGTGCACCATCCGGGCGCAGCATCAAGCCAGCGTACGCCGAGCGACGCAGGCCTTGCGTGGTGGATTGCATCAGTTTTAGCGCCCGTTCATTGTCCGGGTGAGCTGCCACGTCTGCTTGCCAGCGCTGCGGTCCTTGGGTTACATCGCCTGGCGTGTCGGCAGCCATCCAGCCGCTGGACAAAACCACCTCTGGCTCGCGCCACAACAGTCCGCCTTGCAGTGCCTGGGTGCTGTGTGCCGTTTCGGCAAGTTGGCTGCTCTGCAGTACGGCGTGGCGCGCCAGCACCAACAGGTCATCTTCGAGCCTTCTGAAGTGCGCGCCGCCGCGCCGACTCTTCTTCCTCAAAATTGTTCAGGTACAGCAGCAAGGTCACCACCAGGCCAAGCAGCAGCCCGAGCAGGCCCAGCAACCAAAGCAAGGCCATGCGGTTGCGCCCGCCACTGCGCACCACCGACTGCTGAAGCAGGGCAAAGTCAGGTGACTGGTCAGCGGATACGGCAGGTTTGGCCATGCGTGGTGTTACAGCAGAAATGTGCTTCCCCGCATAATAGCCAGCATGTTTGCCAGCCAGTTTCCGCCAGAGGTTTACCCGCCTTCAAAACGCCGTCAATGGCTGGGTGCGCTGGCTGCTTCACTGTTGCCAGTCGCAGGGCAGGCTGGCGGCTACCCGGCGTTGACCTTGCGGTTTTCACATGTGGTGGCTCGCGAGACGCCCAAGGGGCTGGCGGCCAGCCACTTCAGGGATCTGGTGGCGCTGCGCTCGGGCGGGCGCATTGCGATTGCGGTTTTTCCCAACGGTGAGTTGTACGGTGACGACGACGAAATGCAAGCATTGCAACTCGGTGCGGTCGATCTGGTGGCACCATCGCTGTCCAAGTTCGGCCGCATCGGGTTGCCCGAATTCGAATTGTTTGATCTGCCGTTTTTGTTCGATGATCTGTCTGCGGTGCGGCACATCACGCAGGGCCACCTGGGCCAGCAGCTGTTTCAGGGACTGACGCGCCAGGGCTTGGTGGGCCTGGGTTATTTTGACAATGGTTTCAAGCAAATGAGTGCGAACCGCCCCTTGCTCAAACCAGCGGACTATGTTGGCCTGCGCATGCGGGTGCAGGCCTCCAGGGTGATTGCCGGTCAGATGCGGGCCTTGGGGGCGCACCCGGTGACG
This sequence comes from Rhodoferax sp., assembly GCA_020048295.1. The sequence continues at coordinate 523 of JAIFMT010000049.1, read as the reverse complement.
CTGGCATTCAGCGAGACCCGGCGCGCGTTGCAAGCCGGGGTGGTCGATGGCACTGAAAATCCGGTTTCGAACTTCTGGACGCAGTCCATGCATCAGGTGCAAACCGATTTGAGTCTGACGCACCATGGCTATCTGGGCTATGCCGTCGTGACGCACCAACGCCTGTGGCAATACCTTAGCGCGACAGATCGGCAGCTGATCAGCCAGGCGTTGCAGGAAGCGCTGGTCTACGCCAATCAGATTGCTGATCGGCGTAACGACCAGGCATTGGTCGCGCTGCGTCTGGCCAATACCACACGCATCCATACGCTGACCGAGACCCAGCGCCTGCAGTTGCGTCTTGCCGTGCAACCGGTGCATGATGCACTGGCACGACGCATTGGCGGTAACTGGGTACAGGCGCTGCGTGAGGCACTGGCGCTTCGCACTGTCTGACGTTCTTTTTGTGCGCTGGTGCTGCCACGTATCAGGCCAAAGCTCAAGGGCGAAACCGGTTGCAGCTTTTCCGATCGATGGGTCTCAC
>JAIFMT010000195.1 GCA_020048295.1 Rhodoferax sp. | reverse complement strand
ATCACCGTCTTGTGCCCGTTGATCAGCACCCGGTGCTCGCTGTGCCACTTGACGGCGCGCGCCAGCACCTGGCTTTCGGTGTCGCGGCCCAGCGCAGTCAAATCTTCCACTGTCTTGCTGTGATCGACGCGGGCCACATCCTGCTCGATGATCGGGCCTTCGTCCAGATCAGCCGTCACATAGTGGGCGGTGGCACCGATCAGCTTGACGCCTCGGTCGTGCGCCTGGTAGTAGGGCTTGGCCCCCTTGAAGCTGGGTAAAAAGCTGTGGTGGATGTTGATGGCACGCCCGGCCAGTGCCTGGCACAGGTCGTTGGAGAGAATTTGCATGTAGCGCGCCAGCACCACCAGCTCGGCCTCTTCGCTCTGGATGATCTCCAGTTGCTTGGCCTCCACCTGCGCTTTGCTGGCCGCCGTCACCGGCAGGTGGTGAAACGGCACGTTGTAGCTGGCTGCAAGCTGGTAAAAGTCGCGGTGGTTGGAGATGATGGCGCGGATGTCCAGTGGCAGCAGGCCGCTTTTCCAGCGAAACAGCAGGTCGTTGAGGCAATGACCTTCCTTGCTGACCATGATGACGGTGCGCATCGGTTGCACCTGCGCGTGCAGCTGCCACTGCATGGCAAAACCGGCGGCAAAGTCGGCCAGTTGAGCTTTTAGCGTCTCAAAACTGTGCGCCGCACAGGCAAACTGCACACGCATGAAAAACAGGCCGGTACCGGTGTCGTTGTACTGTGCGGCTTCTTCGATATTGCCGCTGTGCTCCAGCAAAAAACCGGAGACGGCGTGAACCAGCCCAAGACGGTCTGGGCAGGACAGGGTGAGGGTATAGACAGGATTCATGGGGCGCTATTGTCGCTGCATCTCAGCGGCGCAACGACGCCAGGTTCAACCGCGCATGGCATCACGGATGCAAGTGTGCCGGCCACCTTTCGCGCTACGTTAGACAGTCAAAAGCTTTCGATTTGCTTTACAAAGAATAGCTGCTAGCGCTTACGTAGTATGGGCTAGAACCCAATTTCTTAAAAATTTAGTGGATGACCACCGGGTTTTGCGCCAGCATGGCGTATTGCTCCAGCTTGTCTTCCACCTCTTCTTGCGTCGGGGTTTTTTCTTGCCAGGCAGAGATTTGTTGCTGGAACAACTCGGCCCAGGAACCGTCCAGATAGACCTCTTTGTTGCTGCGCTTGTCAACAATCTCAAAGCCATGACGCGCCAGGCGCGGCACGATCAGCACCTGTTCGCCAGCCTTCAGGTTTTCAGCGGGCACGTCAGCCGTCACGGCGTTAGCCAGCATGTGGGTCACGGAGTAGGTGTCTGAATCGTAGAGGGTGTGCATTGGTAAATTATCCATGAATCCATTTGGCCCTGCAGTTGCCTGCCAAACTGAAAAATTCAAGGGCTGCACATCCTTATTCAGCCCCAGGGGCGGGGTCGCTGGCCTGCCACTGCTGGTCAATCGCATCGCCATTGGCCTCGGTGATGCGAATGCGCGCCGGCAGGTAGCCCAGTTGCGCTGCCAGCCAGACTTCGACGGTCTGGTCATAGGGTTTGCGTGGCAGGCGCACCAGCTTTTGCGCTTGCAGTGTGCCGCCAGGCAGCACCAGCGTTTCCACCGACTCGAAGGTGAACAGCCACAGGTCGGCATCCCGCGCGCCCACGGTCGGTAGCGTGAGGGTGGTGCCGGGTGTGTAGCGCTCGGGCTCGGTGGCCACCAGCGCACCAAGTTGCAACAGCACGCTCAGGCGGTCCTGCGCGCCGGCCAGCAGTGGCGCATCGGGCGTGTTGGCGCTGAAAGTGACTTTGCCATCAGCGTAATTGAAGTGCGCGGCCACTTCACTGCGGTACTTGTCGGCGAAGCGATCCGGGGCCAGCCCGCCGGCAGCAACCCGGCCACGACTGCTTTGTGAGCGACTCAGACCGAAGGCGCTGTAACTCAGGCGGGCGTCGTAATGGTCCCCCAGGTTGTGCCATAGCAATTCGCCAACCAGCGAGAACGGGAATTTGTTGGCGCTGACCTTGTAGTGAAGCCGCACCGAGCCCGCCAGACTGGCCGCCTGAAAGCTGGGTGGCCTGGCGCGTGGGTGGCGCTGCGGCGGTGGTTCGGGTAGTGGGGGTGTTTCAAAGGCCTCTGCGATCACCGGCTCAGAGGTGGCTGGCGCGGGCGCTGTCGCCGCGTGCTGTTCCCCAGCTTCGTCATGCGCCATACCCGATCGGGATGCGCTACTCTGTGCGTCTGGGGTGGCAAGCCATGGCTGCGCTGCAGCGGCAACGGTCTGCTGGCCCTGGGCATCACCAACGGCGGGTAACGGCACATCTTTGGCTGCGACGGCTTTGGCGGTGGGGGATTTTCGGGGCGGCACTGCCACCCGGGCGGATTGCAGCGCTGCGGCGTCGGGCAGCGGCGCGATGGCCCGGGTGCTAAAGCGCAGGGTCGGGCCCGGCTGCGTGCTTGCCGGATTCAAGCCCACAGGCAAGGACTGCAGCAAACCCAGGTGCGCCAGCAACACCAGCAGGCCCAACCCCAGCCAACGTTTCAGCGGCAATTTTGACGATGACCTGTCCACTAGAATTTGCGTCCCTGACGGAATCTGACCATGAAACTTGCAACCCTGAATGACGGTTCCCGCGACGGGCAGTTGGTGGTGGTGTCGCGCGACCTGTGCAGCGCTCATTATGCGACCGGCATCGCCGACCATTTGCAGCAGGTGCTGGACGACTGGAACTTCATGTCGCCGCAGTTGCAAGACCTCTATGACACGCTGAACCACGGCAAGGCGCGCCACGCGTTTGCGTTTGACCCCCGGTTGTGCCTGGCACCGCTGCCGCGCGCGCACCTGCTGGCGCTGGGGCAGGCGTATGCGGATGGCCACAGCGCAGATGAGCTAGCGGCCAGCATGACGCTGGGTTTTTCCGATGAACTGGCCGGCCCGATGACTCCGCTACGCTGGGCCAGCGCGCGCGAACAGCCCGATATCGAAGCCGCGCTGGCAGTCATCACCGGCGATGTGGCTCAAGCGGTCAGCCCGGCGCAAGCGCTGGATGGCGTGCGGCTGCTGCTGCTGGCGTGCCACCAGCAACTGCGTGCCCGGCAAACCGCCAGCGTACGGCCGCTGGCCAGCATTGCGCAAACTGCCTTCAGCCCGGTGGCGGTTACGCCCGATGAATTCAGCAGCAGCGGCGACAACGCCTGGGCGCAGGGGCAGATCAATCTGGCGCTGCAGTGCAGCGTGAACGGCAAACGGCTCGGTCTGTGCGCCGCCGGACAAGACATGCGAATGCACTTTGGTCAGCTGATTGCCGCGCTGTGCCAGACACGCCGGCTGCGCGCCGGAGCCATCGTCAGCAGCGGTGAGGTGCGCAACCTGGATGCCAGCCGGGGTGCCTGCAGCATTGCCAGCCGGCGTGCGCTGGAGCAGCAGCAAAGCGGCAACGCCATTACCCCCTGGCTGGGGCACGGTGACACGCTGCGCATGGAAATGAAAGGGCGCGACGGCCAAAGCGTGATGGGTGCCATCGACCTGGAGGTGGTGCTGCTCGATACGGCACCTTCCGGCGCGTCACATAAAGTTCATCAAAGCGGTCACTGAAATGTCATTGACGGCCCCTACATTGGCCAGTCTGGTGACTTTGCCAGTTGTTAAACCCCTTGATCGATGGAGCGTGAGCATGCAGGAGTTTGTTAAAAAGGTTCGGATATTGCAGTGGGATGACCACCGTTACTATCACCAGTGCCGCATCAACCAGACTTTGCATCTGGTCAGTGCCATCAGTTTTTTGACCGCCTATGTGCTGTTGTTCATCAATCCGGCAGCGGCCGGCATTGTTGGCTGGGTGGTGGGCATGGTCACGCGCCAGTCGGGCCACATCTTTTTTGAGCCGCGCGGCTTTGACAAGATCAACAACGCCACCGACGAGCACAAAGAGGCCATCAAGGCCGGCTACAACATGCGCCGCAAGGCCGTGCTGATCAGCATCTGGGTGTCGCTGCCGGTATTGCTGTATGTCAGCCCCAGCTTGTTTGGCCTGATTCAGCCAGCCGTTGACTTCAATGGCTATGTCAATGATGTGGGTCTGGTGTGGCTGGCGCTGGGCGCGGCCGGTTTGCTGCTGCGCACACTGCATTTGTCTTGCTGGACCCGTTTCACAACGTGGCGGGCTACTGGGATTCCCCGCTGGCCCTGCTGCGCGGGCAGCGCTACGACCCGATTGAAGCGCCACATCACGACACTGAAGCAGCGCATCCGGCAGTCTGACCAACGTAAGCGCTGCATCGCTGCCGACCCGCCACTGGCGCGGGTCAGGTAGCGACAGCAATTTGCTGGATAAAGGTCTTGATGCCGCGCAGCATCATCTCGATCGACACCGCCACCAGCACCAGCCCCATCAGTCGCTCCAGCGCCACCACAAAGCGGTCGCCGGCCACCCGCTGAATGCGCTCGGCCAGCACCAGCACCACGGCGCTGACCGTCATGGTGACGCACAGCGCAGCCACCCATTCCAGCCGTTTTTCAGGTGCCTGCGACACCAGCAGCAGCACCGTGGCCAGGGCCGACGGGCCGGCGATGGCCGGAATGGCCAGCGGCACGATCAGCGGCTCGGCCAGGGTTTCGGGCGCGTCCGACTTGGGCGGCGGAAAGATCATCCGCAGCGCTATCAAAAACAAGATCACGCCACCGCCAATTTGCAGCGACAGTTCGCTCAGGTTCATCACGCGCAGAAAACTCTCGCCAACAAACATGAACGTCAGCAGCAACAAAAAGGCAATCAGCACCTCTCGCAGGATCACCCGGGCGCGCCGCTGCGGGGCCACGTGTTGCAGCGCGTTGGCAAAGATCGGAATATTGCCAACCGGGTCAGTGATCAAAATCAGCAGGATGGTGGCCGAAGCAAAGGTGTAGTTCATTCGGTCAGCCGCTGAAGAAAGCCATGACTCAACTGGCGTACACCGAATCGAGCGAGGCAAAGCCCTTGACCTCGATCGGGTTGCCAAACGGGTCGCAGAAAAACATCGTCCACTGTTCGCCGGGCTCGCCGGCAAAACGCAGTTGCGGCTCCAGAATGAAGTCGATCTTGGCCTTGGTCAGGCGCTCGGCCAGCTCCAGCCAGTCCTGCAGTTTCAGGATCACCCCGAAATGCGGCATGGGCACCAGGTGCTCGCCCACACGGCCGGTGGCGGTCGTCTTGAACGGCTCCCCCAGGTGCATCGACAACTGGTGGCCAAAAAAATCAAAATCCACCCAGGTGGCGGTGCTGCGGCCCTCGCGGCAGCCCATCACGCTGCCATAAAAGGCGCGTGCGCGGTTGAGGTTGGTGACATGAAGGGCAAGGTGAAATAGGCTTTTCATGGGGCATGAGGATAGCAGGCGCGCCGACCTGCCGACTACCGCAACACCGAATCTGCCCGACCCAGCGATGCGGCCATGGCCTTTAACTTCTGTGCCGCATCGGCGCTGTGAATTTGGCAGCCACAGGACCAAAGTTCCAGCATTCTTTGCGCTGTTGGGGCAAAGCCAGGGTGTGCGGTGGTTTGGGTCAGCACCTCTTGCCCCACGCTGAGCAGGGCACTGACCAAATTAGCGCTGGTTGCCGCCTGAAACTTGGCCGTGACAAAGCACCGGTCGGCCAACTCTTGCAGGTTTTTTTGGACAAACCAACGCTTGACACCGCCAAAACTCAAGGCCGGAGCGTCAAGCGCATCGCCATCTTGTGCGCGCGGTGCATAGACCGACATTGATAGCATGTCAAAAACCGGTGACAAGCGCACGTCGCTGGCGCATGTATAAACAAATCCAAAATTTTTCAAATGGGCATCGCCATTCCTGATGGCCATGCAGGCGACGTAATGCGCATAGAACTGGTCTAGCGCCGCCTTTCTTTGGTCAATCGGGCAAAACTCCGCGATCTTTTTGATGATTTTTTCTACCGAACCAGAAAACTTGTCGCCGGCATTCAGGGCCAGCATGGCGCACATGTCCTCAAAGGCCAGGTTGACGGTGGGCTCCAGCACGTCAAAGCGGCGAATGGCCAGACGATTGGCATCTTCAGAGAGCTGAGACTCTGGCACCGGCAAGCCTATTTTTTTCGCCACGCTCAAGCCAAAATACTCATTCAGCATCAGATGGGGGTGGTCATCGTCGTTGGATTTGATGATCCAGTGGTCAAAAATCAGCGTGCTCTTGCGCTGTTCAGATGTGTCTGCGAGCGGGCTTTTTGCCAAAAATTTGGGAAACCCGCCTGACACGCCAGAGAAATCAGCATGCTCCTCCAAAAAACGGGCCACGATTTCTTTGGTGCTGCTTTTCAGCAAGGTCTGCAAGTCCTCGCACGGACTCTCAGTGGACAAAGTTGACCCGTGCGGGGCCAGTTTGATGCGGCCAACCAGATGCGAGCCCACCACCGAGAGCAGTTCCATGTCACCAAAATAAGCAAAATGCTTGGCAAACTTTTGGGTCAACAACTGTTTGAGCACGCCCTCGGGCAGGCTGACCTGAAACACCGGGTGCAGTGTGGCGTGAACCCAGCTCTCGGTGCGAACCGGCATCAGCAGCGACACCCACTGGTTACTGGCCACACCCGCTTGGTACGAAAAAACGTAGCGATTGACCTCAACTTGCTCCAGCGTGCCGACCAGCGCCTGGTTGACATAAACATCAAGCTTCATGGCATCACGCCAAAGCGTTCTTTGGTGTTCTGGACGTTCATGTCATCGAGCGTGGGGGCTTGGGCGCTGCCAGCCTGCATGACGATGTCCAGACAAGTGTGCAATCGGCGCAAGGTGCTCAGGTTGCAGTCGCCGCCTTTTTCGATCATCAGCAGCGCCCGCCGGCTGATGCCTGCGGCATCGGCCAACTTGGCTTGGCTCCAGCGCAGTTGCTTGCGTTTGGTGACCACCACACCCACCAACGGGTCGAGTTGGGGCCGCTTGGGTATAGCCGTGTAGGGTTGATCATTCATAATGGTTGTAATCTATGCATCACTATTAAATCACAATCTGCTAAAAAGTAATTTCTAGATTACCAAAGGATGGCTGACATCACGCAGCAGTTCCCTTACGATAGGTCTCCAACCTGAAACCTGATGCAAAATTGATTTGTGTCATTTTTTAAATTGACTGAGGTGCCACAATCGCGCCCTATGTCCCTTTTGCACACCCTGCGCAACTCACCCTGGCTGGCCCGGCTGGCGCTGCTGTGGTTTGCGTTGACGTTGGGTGTAGCGGTGGCCAGCCCGATGGTCAATCCGCA
>JAIFMT010000003.1 GCA_020048295.1 Rhodoferax sp. | reverse complement strand
GAATGGCGGCAGCAAAGGTCAGTAAAAAGAAGAACTTGACCAGCTCGTAGCCGTTTTTGGCGGCCAGCTGCTCGGCCCCGACAAAGAAGTGCGTGCCATACGCCACGCCGTAGCCGACCAGAAAATACACCACGGTGGAGACCGAAAAATCCACCAGAATTTTCACCAACGCGTTGACCTGATTTTTGCGCCGGACCGTGCCCAGCTCCAGAAACGCGAATCCGGCGTGCATCGCCAGCACCATGATGCCGCCGAGCAAGATGAACAAGGCATCTGCGCCCTGTTTTAGTGCTTCCATGAGAACCTCTTTGTGTGAATTGCTTTGTATTGGTGCGTGAATGGGGTGATTTCTAAAAACGCACCAAATACACGCAATAAGCGCGCCAGATTTCATCAGGGGTCACCGTGACGGTGCAAGATCAGCGGGATTTGCACCAGCAACGACTGCCGTGTCAGGCGCTGCAAGCTGCGTGCTGGCCGAGACCCAGGCCCGGGTTGCCAACCCATTGGCCCCCGCCTGGCTAAAATTTGCCCCAACGGTGGTGGCGCATCGATGCCTGTCAGGCGACGGGCGCAATCTCTCATCAGGAGCAACGCGTGGACTGGGCCTTCATCATCAAACTGCTTGCACCTGTCGTGTTTTTGCTTGGCCTGGTGATGTACTTGTTCAGAAAGCCAGCGGTTCGTCCGGCGCCGACACCACCGGCTGCGGTGCTGAACCACGCGCCAACACCGGGGCACGCCAGCGTTACACCGACTTCCGATGCCCGGCCTGGCGTGGCACAACACTCGCCACCCAAAGTTTGCGCCGCGCTACCCAAAGCCCTGGCTGAACTGCGGTTGCTATCAGCAACAGACTTGCCGGCAGCGCAGGTGGCGGCGATGGTGCACAAGATCGGGGTCATCCCGCGGCCACCCCATGCGCTGCACCAGCTGGTGTCGCCCGAATTTCTCGCTGAAGCCACCTCAGCCGAACTTAGCACGCTGGTGATGGCCGAACCGCAGGTTGCCGCCAAGGTATTGGCGGGTGCCAACTCACCGTTTTATGGTTTGCCCAAGCCACTCGCAAGTGTCGGGCAGGCCATCACTTTTCTTGGCATGAACACGGTGCGCAGCATTTGCTTGCGCTACCTGCTTGAGGATTCGTTCAAGCAAGCCAGTCCGGAGCTCAAACGCCAGCTAGACCAACTCTGGAGCGCCAGTGCGTTCGCCAGCGAGCTGTGTTTCAAACTGGCCCAGCTGCTGCAGATGGCCGACCCCGGTGCGCTGGTGACGCAGGTGGTGCTGTCATTTCTGGGGCAGCAAGCGGCCTGCTCGCTGCTGCCAGCCGAGGTGGTGCGCGGCTTTGCCGCTCAGGGACTGCTGCAGCGGGTCAACATCGAACAAGCCCAGCTGGGGCTTGGCGCGGCTGAAATTGGGCATTTGCTGATGCAGGCGTGGGCCTTGCCGGCCAATGTGATTGACGATGTGCGCGACATCGACCGGGTGCTGGTGATGCCCGCGCCAGCGCTCGGGGCACCACGCAGCGCGCGGCTGGCGCTGTGCTACCTGTGCGCGCGTCTGGGTGAGCGGCTGGCCAGCGGTGACATCCGCGACTTTGCCGCGTTTGACCTGACCGCCGAGCAAGGCGTGGACTTCTTTTACCTGCACGGCTACCTGGCCGAACCGGCGCTGGCCCGGTTGCCAGAATTTCTGCGTTTCCCCGAGGTGGTGTCGCTGGTTAACCGAATGGCTGCCACCACGCAGTGGCAAAAAAAGTAGCCGCTGGATCGACCTGACATGACCGCCATTCACATCACCGATATTGAGGCCGCCATCAACCACTGGCGGCAGCTGTGCCCGTCACCGGACGGCATGACGCTGGCGGCTGAGTTGCACGCGCTGGCATCCGTGTACGCCGCGATGGCGCTGCAACGCCAGCACGACATCGACGCGCCAGCGCTGCCGCCTGAGGCGTGGCTGGCGTGGCTGGCCTGGTACCACAGCACCCCCGACACGCCGTGCATTGCCATCTGCTCAACCAGCCAGGGCGATGATGTCTGCAAGGGCTGCGGCCGCACCTTTGCCGAGGTACAGCACTGGACCGCCATGACACCGATGGAAAAACGCGCCAGCTGGCGGCGCATCACCGAGCAGGCAACGGCCTGGCGGTTCAACAAATATGCCGAGCGCGCCGCCGAAGGCCAGCCCGCCACGCGAACTCCCGTGCAAGCCCCCTGAGCATATAAGAAATCAGGCTGTAGGCCATATGGAATAAGCGCTAGATGCTATCATAAATATACTTTTATTGATTCAGCAAATACGCGGCAACTGCTCGCCACTGAGCCAGTCCACCAGGACCGTGCCAATGCGCGCGGCGGCGCGGCCCAGCGGGTGCGCGCGCATGGCGGCCAGCAGCGTGTCGGCCACCTCTGGGGCGCAAATGGCGACAAGCTTGCCTTCGTTGGCGACATACAGCGGGTCCAGACCCAGCAATTCGCAGGCCGCTTCAACCTGCGCCAGCACCGGGATGTTGGCCTCAACCAGGCTCATGCCGACCTGGGATTGGCGCGTAATCTCATTGAGCGTGGTGGCCAGGCCGCCCCGCGTGGGGTCGCGCAACACGTGCAAGGCAGCGGGGTCGGGCAGCGCCGCCAGCATGGCCTGCACCAGCTTGTGCAGCGCGGCGGTGTCTGACGCAATCGCGGTCTCAAATTCCAGCGACTCGCGCAGCGACATCACCGCCACACCGTGCTCGCCCAGCGTGCCCGAGAGCAGAATCGCATCCCCCGGTCTGGCCTGGCGGCCGTCGATCAGCACGCCGTCGGGGACCACGCCAATGCCCGTGGTGCTGATAAAGACACCATCGCCCTTGCCTTTTTCCACCACTTTGGTGTCGCCGGTCACGATGGGCACACCCGCCTGGCGCGCAGCGGCTGCCATCGATTCAACAATGCGTTTCAGATCGGCCAGCGGGTAGCCTTCTTCAATGATGAAGCTGGCGGCCAGGTACAGCGGTTGCGCGCCCGACATGGCCACGTCGTTGACCGTGCCATGCACTGAAAGGCAGCCAATGTCGCCCCCGGGGAAAAACAGCGGCGAGATCACATGACCGTCGGTGGCCATCACCAGCCGGCCCTGCGGTTGCGGCAGCAAGGCCGCGTCGTGGCCCTGGCGCAAAAACGCGTTGTCAAACGCGGTGGCAAACAGCTCGTCGATCAGTTGCGCGGCAGCGCGACCACCCGCGCCGTGCGTCATGTCAATGCGGCCGTGTTTGAAGTCGATGGGGCGCAGGTAGTTTTTCTTGGTGGCCATGGGGTGGGTTAAATTGGTATGCTATTTAGTCAATAGCTGCTTGCACAATAGCAGTCTAGGCTACAGCCTGAAATCGCCCATAAGAGTAGTGCGCCGCGCAAGCGCCTTCGCTGGATACCATGCACGAGCCCATCGGGCTCTCGGGCGTGCAGACCGTGCCAAACAGCTGGCAGTCGGCCGGGCGTTTGATGCCACGCAGAATGGTGCCGCATTCGCATTGCTTGTGGTCGGGTACGCTGGCATAGGTCAGGCCAAACTTGACCTCGGCATCCCAGGCGGCCAGTTCGGGGCGGATCTTGAGGGCACTGTGGGGCACCTCGCCCAAGCCGCGCCACTCAAAACTCTCGCGCAACTCCAGCACCTGCGCCATGATGCGTTGCGCTGCCTGGTTGCCGGTGGGCGTGACCACGCGCGAAAACTCGTTTTCGACTTCGGCGCGGCCGCGGTGATCACCACCGGCTTGCGATAAGTCTGGGCGAAATGCACATACGGCTGCGAGCCAATGATGATGCTGACATGCGCCGGGCCGATAAAGCCGTCAATCGGCACCGCACCCATGTCGCGCGTCTGCGCCGACTCCAGCAGGTGCGTGATCGCCGCAGGGGTGAGCACATGGCAGCACAGCACGCTGAAGTTGCGCACATTGCGCGCTTGCGCCTCGCGCAGCACCAGGGCGGTGGGTGGCGTGGTGGTCTCGAAACCAATGGCAAAAAACACCACCTCACGGTCCGGGTGCTGCTCGGCGAGTTTGAGTGCGTCAGCCGCCGAATACACCATGCGAATGTCAGCCCCGCGCGCCTTGGCCTTGATCAGCGACAAGCCGTCGGACGCCGGCACACGCAGGGTGTCGCCGTAGGTGCACAGCATCACGCCGCGGTCGAGCGCGAGCGAAATAGCCATGTCAATCCGGCCAATCGGCAACACACACACCGGACAACCCGGCCCGTGGATCATGCGCACATTGGGCGGCAGCAGGTCGGTTATGCCGTAGCGCGAAATGGCGTGGGTGTGGCCACCGCAAAACTCCATGAAGTTGTAGGTAAGGTTGGGCCGGACTTCAGCAGCGATGTTGGCAGCGATGTGCCGGGCCTGCTTGCCATCGCGGAATTCGTCTATGTATTTCATAGCTGCTCACGCATTGTTTGCATGGGCTGAGTGGCATTTTGAGCTTCAGAAAACTCGGCAAACAGCGCCAGTGTGCGCTGCGCCTCGTCGGGGTCGATTTTGCCGAGCGCGTAGCCGACGTGGATGATCACGTAGTCATCCACCTGCGCGTCGTCCACCAGGTCAATCGACACTTCTTTGCGCACGCCGCCAAGATCGACCACGGCCCGCAGATTGGGTAACAGTTCCACCACACGGGCAGGGAGGGCTAGACACATGTTGAAGTCCTTTCACTGTTATTCAGTAAATAGCTGCTTGCGTAGGTTTTATAGGGGGCAGGCATCGGGAGTGACATACGGAATGGACCGCGACTGAAACAGTTTGTGACGCTTTTGGAAGAGGTGAAGTGTCATTTCAACCAGTGTTCCCATTTGAGCCGACTGGGATAGACCCGAAACATGAAACCCGGCCTGGAGCTTGGCGATGACACCGCTGTTGGCCACATAGAAGACATGGCTTCGCTCCATCCATCCATATGTCCACCCCACCAACATTTCATCCACAAAAGCGCCAAGCCGACAGATTGGGCTGTGCACCTGGCTTGCGGACGGTGTCGTCACAACCTCGCAGGCAAGGGCGGCAGCCATTTCGTCCGATTCCTGTTGAATGTCTATGAAGACGGAACGATTCATGTGCGAAAAATCGGGTTCTGGAAACTTCTCCACATGGCGGATGGTGAATGACTTCATGACACGTCAGGTTCGAGCCAAGTGGGCGACGACGGCAGGGTGCCATCATCCGCGAAGATCCACCTGTTAGCCGATGAGTTTGTCATAGTTGCTATGTGTTCCAACCCAAAACCAATGGATGCCGCCTGGAACGGATAAGCCGAGTGCGCGGTGATAGAGGCCGACCCGAACGCTGTGAAATCGACCATTTGCAACCGTCTTGAAATGCAAGGACGGATGACCTGGATCGGCCTTGAGCTGCGCGAAATTTCGGTGCGCCAGGGTTTGAATTTCCACGGGTAATGCGTCGAGGCACTGCCAAAACCGCATGGATGCCGTGTGAGTGAGATTCAAAGCTGCCTCGCCGAACCGGCGCAGTAGTCGGCAAGCGCCTCGGCTGCCAACGTGTCAAGTTTGCCAGCGGCTGCGTCCTGCTCGATCTGTCTATCCCACGCCTTGCCATCAAACTCACCGAACCATTGGCGGAATTCGGCCAACTCCAAGGTGGGTAGAGATTCCACAGCACGCTCAATTGACTTCACGTTGTCCATGCTTTCGCTCCTTTTGCGCCGAAATTGTTGAAGTATGCACAAGTCTATGGCCGCCCACCTTCATTTGCCCACGTAAAAAATGATCCGCGCGGCAAGGTTGTATCGCGCAGCGTCGGGTTGATTGCAGGATTGGGTTGCTGTCATTGGAGCCAAAACCGCTTCGCGCGGCAGAAAAGAAGCAACCCGAGCAGGATGCTTTGCTTGCCGAGCCATAAGGTCTTTGCACATAGCCCGATGTTGCCATTGAACTGCCGCGCGCAGCCGAAGGCGAGTGTGGTGGGCCAACCAGTTAGCCCGCAGCGCCCGAAACCAGCGGGAATGCGGCTGGGGTCCGTATTGACTGCACCGATAAATCAATGTCCAGATCCGGCCAATAGAGATGGTCGGGGGTAGGCCACTCAACGTTTGATAGCTGTTCAATCGTCGCCTTTTGAAACCAGGGGAATAGATCGAAGGGTACGAGCAATTCCTCATCGGCAAGCAGAAGCCAAAAGCCGTGCTTCGAAATGTGGGTAACTTCAGCCGCCAAAGTGGTTATTCCAAGCATCTTGGATCTCCTTCACGTGTGCATTGACAACTGCTTGCGCTTGCCGAAGTTGAGCAGCAGAAAGACCCGTATGGTCGGCTAAAGCCACCTGGGGTGTAAGCCAAAATTTCGCTTCGCCGTCAGCGTGCGCAACATGCACATGAATACGCGTCTCCTCCCGTGAAAAAAAGAAAAGACGAAATTGACCGTCACGAACAATGGTAGGTGCCATGCCGTTACTGTACTCGCTCGAAGTATTTTTTCCACACACCTTAACCAAGTCTTCGCGCCGATATTCAGCACGCGCTTCACCTTTAACCTTGCTCATAGATGGCTCATTCATGTCGCGTCGTGCGGGCCGCTACCCAAGCCTGCCCCAGCGCCAGCCCGGCATCGCCGCATGACAGGTTTCTGGTTTGCAGCACGTTCAACCCAGCCGCTTCCAGCAACAAGACGATGGCATCTCTCAAAATGCGGTTGAAAAAGCAGCCGCCACCCAAGGCCACGTCGGTGATCTGGTGGGCGTGCGCCAGTGCCACGGCGTGCTGGCACAGGGCCGCTGCGAGTGTGTGGTGAAAGCTCAGCGCCGCTTCATCCATGGCAGCCGGGTTGTGGGGGTTCACTGGCAGCAGGTGCGCATGCAGCCACGGGCGCAGGTCAATGCTGCCGTTGGGCGTGATGTGCCACAGCCCGGCATCAACAGGCGTGGCAGCCTGGCGTTGCCGGTGGCGCGAAGCGGCTTGTTCCAGGGCTTGTGCCGCTTGTGCCTCAAATTCTTGCCGCACGCTCAAGCCCAGCAAACCCGCCACCGCGTCAAACCAGCGCCCGGCGGCGCTGGTTTGCGGGCAGTTCAACCCTCGTTGCAGCATGGTGTGGATGATGCGCGTTGCGGCATCACCCACGGCGGGCGACAGGCGCAGCGTGATGCTGTTGGCCATGCCGACGTGGTGCAGCAGCGATGCCGCCATGCGCCAGGGTTCGCGCGCGGCAGCATCGCCACCGGGCAAGGCCAGCGGGCTCAAGTGGCCCAGGCGCGCCCAGTGGGCTCCATTGACCAACAGCACTTCACCGCCCCAGGCGGTGTTGTCGGTGCCCAGCCCCACGCCATCAAGGGCGATGCCGATCACCGGGCGGTCAAAGCCATGCTCGGCCAGCACGCTGGCAATGTGGGCGTGGTGGTGCTGCACGGCGATGGCCGGCACACCCCGTTCATGCGCCAGGCGCAAGGCAAGTTGGGTGCTGAAAAAGTCAGGGTGCAGGTCGTGGGCCACGGCATCCATCGGCCCGGCGCCCTGCGCCAGCAGCTGTTGCACTGAAGCCTCCAGCGCCAGGCAAGCCTGCGGGTCTGACAAGTCGCCGTGGTTGGCCGACCAGCGCACCGCCTCGGCAGCTGTGGTGTCGAGCAAGCAGGCAGCATTCTTGAGGAATGCGCCACAGGCCAGAATGCGCGTCATAACTCGCCTGATGCCTTCGCCTCGGGGGTGTGAGCGGATGACGGGCTGCTTAGTCCAGGCTTTGCGCGCTGATTTGCGCCTTGGCCTGCGCCAGCTCGGCCTCCAGCTGGGCAATGCGGGTGCGCAAAGCGTCGGTGGCCGGGTGGTGGTGATCGTCAGTTAACAGCCAGTCCAGCCAGGCGCTCATGCCTTGGCCGGTGGTGGCAGACAGCTCCAGGATTTCAATGCCGGGGTTGACGCGGCGGGCGTAGTCCTTGCAGCGCGCCACGTCGAACGACAGGTGAGGCAACAAGTCCACCTTGTTCAGAATCATCAATTTGGCAGCGGCAAACATGTCGGGGTATTTGAGGGGCTTGTCCTCGCCTTCGGTGACCGACAAAATGGCCACCTTGGCCTTTTCGCCCAGGTCCCACATCGCCGGGCACACCAGATTGCCGACGTTT
>JAIFMT010000251.1 GCA_020048295.1 Rhodoferax sp. | reverse complement strand
AACATCACCAACAGAAAAAACACCACCATCTGCGCAAAGAATGTTGCGTTAATACTCACAACAACACCTCTCTAGATCAGTGAAAGGCGAAAGGGATTACTTCAACACAAACGGGTTGGCGAAGGCAAACATCATGGCAATACCGACACCGATCAGGAAAGCGGCGTCGATCAGGCCAGCCAACAAGAACATTTTGGTTTGCAGTTCGTTCATCAGCTCAGGCTGACGGGCAGCCGCTTCAAGGTATTTGCTACCCATGATGCCAATGCCGATACAAGCACCAATTGCGCCCAGACCAATGATCAAACCAGCGGCCAGTGCCACAAAACCAAGTACGTTTTCCATTAAAGTGCTCCTATGGATTTAAGTTGAGAAAAGAAAAAAACGAGAAACTACTGACAAACTTAGTGATGATCGTGGGCCTGACCCACATAAACCAGGGTCAGCATCATGAAAATAAACGCCTGCAGCGCAACAATCAGGATGTGAAAGATAGCCCAGCCGGTGCCGGCCAAGATGTGTCCGATCCACAGCGCAATGCCGGTGGTGGATCCGAAGCCAACCGCGCCCATCAAGGCGATCAGCATGAACAGCAGTTCGCCAGCATACATGTTGCCAAAAAGCCGCATGCCGTGCGAAACGGTCTTGGCAGTAAATTCGATCATCTGCATGCCGAAGTTCAGCACACCAAGAATTAGCGCCACAACCGGGTTTTTGCTGGTGCCAAAAGGTGCTGTCACCAATTCGTGAACCCAGCCGCCAGCACCCTTGATCTTGATGTTGTAATAGAGACAGACCAGCAAGACGGAGGAGGACATGGCCAGTGTGGTGGAAAGGTCTGCCGTGGGCACAACCCGCATATAGGCGTGGTGAACATCATGCCCGGCGGACGCGTAAATCATCTGCCAGATCAAGGGAATCAAATCAACGGGCAAGAAATCCATCGAGTTCATCAGGAACACCCAAATGAACACGGTCAGGGCCAGCGGGCCAACGAATTTGCGCGACTCAGCGTTGTGGATGATGCCTTTGGCTTGGGTGTCAACCATTTCGAGCAAAATTTCAACGGCTGCCTGCATGCGTCCTGGTACACCGGCGGTGACGCTTTTAGCAACCCGCCACATCACAAAAAGACCCAAAACTCCGAGCAACACCGACCAGACAATCGAGTCGATGTTGTAGACAGAGAAATCAATCACGCCAGTCTGCTCACCGGTGCGGAAATGTTGCAGGTGGTGACCGATGTACTCACCGGCGGTAGGCCCTTGTTGCACTGCGTGTTCTTCAGTAGCCATCTTTGTTCTTCGATCAGTTACTTTGCCGTTAAGCGTTAATCAACTGTACCGGGTTACCCTTGCGTCTGAACGCCAGGGCCAACCAGTACACCTTCATCGTGATGATCAAACCGACCAGCATGGCCGGCCAACTCAGATCACGCATCAAACGATGAGCTGCAAAAAGCACGCCCAACGTCACAACAATCTTGACAAGCTCCCATAAAAAGAAACTCATCACCGCCGTACCCGCGTTGGCTGCGGCAAACTTGCTCGTCACACCTCGCGCAAACAGCGCTGCCGGTATCACCACAGCCATCACACCCCAGCCCATCGACCTTGCAACCCTGTCACCAAAAACCGCCCAGGCCAAGGCCACGATCAGGCCACCCAGTGCGACTTGGGCAGCCACCACCCACCAGGGTGACGTTGACGGCTTTCGATCTCAGAGTGTTGCGCTCCCGAAAGTGCTATTGTCCCCATTTTTATGACATCAACTTTACAGCTTGGCTCAAGGTAGATAAGCGCCAAATTATACGTACTAAAAACAGGGTGAATGAAAAATGATAGGTAGGTAGTTAACATCGTGACCCTACACCTGTACCCATTCTCTTGGTCTATTGACATTCACTCGATCCTTGTTCAGGCTTTTTCATGATCACTCTGCCAGGCAACTCTGCAATCGACTCCCGTACCGATGCCGGCGCGTCATTGATCAATTACCCGTGCCTCTTTCCGATCAAGGTCATGGGTCTGAACGTCGAAGGCTTTATGCCTGCGATTTGCCTGATCGCCCAGCAGTTTGACCCGGACTTTGATGCCGCCAGCATCGAGTTGCGACCCAGCAAAGGTGGCAATTACCTTGGCATCACCGTCACCATCCGGGCCACCAGCCGCACCCAGCTCGATGAGGCCTACCGTACGCTGTCTTCACACCCCCTGGTCAAGGTCGTGTTGTAAGCCATGCAGCCCCGCACCGCGACAGCGATCAGGTCAAAGCCAGCACGAATATTTTTCGAGTCACAAGTAGCAAGTGGACAATAGCTTGCCGCTGACCATCCGTATCCTGGGCCGGATGGATTTCCCCGCAACCTATGTTGCGATGCGTGAATTTACAGATAAAAGAGCCCTGCAGCCCTCATTGAATATGCGTGATGAGCTATGGATTTGCGAGCATTCGCCAGTCTTTACGCTGGGCCTGGCGAGCAAGGCAGAGCATCTGCTCAACCCGGGCAGCATCCCGGTGGTGGCAACCAACCGGGGGGGGCAGGTCACCTACCACGGCCCGGGTCAAGTCGTGGCCTACCCGCTACTGGACCTGAAACGCGCGGGCTATTTCATCAAGGAATATGTGTATCGCATTGAGGAAGCGGTGATTCGCACCTTGCACCACTTTGGCGTGACCGGACACCGGGTGGCGGGTGCACCGGGCATTTACGTGCGCCTGGCCGACCCTGGCGGCCACGCGTTGCTGGCGCAGCGACCCCGAAAAACAGCCACCGACAATCCGCTCAAAACTGCGCCTGACTTCACCGGTCTGGGAAAAATTGCCGCGCTGGGCATCAAGGTCAGCCGCAATTGCACTTACCACGGTGTTGCGCTGAATGTGGCGATGGACCTGGAACCCTACTCGCGCATCAATCCCTGCGGCTACGCAGGCTTGCCAACCGTAGATCTTTTTACAATCGGCGTTTGCACCAGTTGGGACGATGCCGCCCGGGTACTGGGTGACAAACTGTCGATCTACCTGGCCCATTGATCCCCCACGCAATCACCATGACCCCAACCACTGCCCCAAGCCCTGCTGTCAACCCGACCGTGCGCGAATCGCAGTCGCAAGCCGACTACAACCCGCTTGCCAAGCAAAAGGCCGCCGCCAAGCTGTCACGCATTCCGGTCAAGGTGCAGCCTGGCGAGGTGCTGCGCAAGCCCGAGTGGATTCGCGTCAAGGCGGGCAGCCCGAGCACCCGGTTTTATGAAATCAAGGACGTGCTGCGCAGCAACAAGCTGGTCACCGTTTGCGAAGAAGCCAGCTGCCCGAACATTGGCGAGTGCTTTGGCAAGGGCACCGCCACCTTCATGATCATGGGCGACAAATGCACCCGGCGCTGCCCGTTTTGCGATGTGGGCCATGGCCGCCCCGACCCGCTGGATGTCAACGAACCTGTCAACCTGGCCAACACCATTGCCCAGCTCAAGCTCAAGTATGTGGTGATCACCAGCGTGGACCGTGACGACCTGCGTGATGGCGGGGCTGGCCATTTCGCCGCCTGCATCCAGGCCATTCGCGAAAAGTCCCCGCACACGCAAATCGAAGTGCTGATACCCGACTTTCGGGGCCGTGACGACCGCGCGCTCGACATTTTGAAAACCGCCCCGCCTGACGTGATGAACCACAACCTGGAAACCGCGCCACGCCTGTACCGCGAAGCACGCCCTGGCTCCGATTACCAGTTCAGCCTGAACCTGCTACAAAAGTTCAAGGCACTGCACCCAGACATTCCAACCAAAAGCGGCCTGATGGTCGGCCTGGGCGAAACCGACGAAGAGATTTTGCAAGTGATGCGCGACATGCGCGCACACGGCATCACCATGCTGACCATTGGCCAGTACCTGGCACCGTCCACAGCCCATCTGACCGTGAAACGCTACGTCCACCCCGATACCTTCAAAATGTTTGAGCAACAGGCCTACGCCATGGGTTTTGCCCATGCGGCAGTGGGTGCCATGGTGCGCTCCAGCTACCATGCTGATCAGCAAGCCGGCCATGTGATTGCCAGCCCACCCCACTAACTGCTATTTTTTATATAGCTGTTAGCGCAATACCCATAAGCGCCATAGGCCTATTTGATGCCTGAAGTCCAAATACACCCCGGCCTTTGGCTCGACATCGCCTCGCTGGTACAGCGCTGCGATGCGGCAACCTACGCGCGCGCACTGGAGCTGTACCGGGCGCAACGGGTGCTGACACTGGACATTCAGCCGCACAAAGATGCCTGGCTGGTCAAAGGCACGGTGCAGGGCAGCGAAAGACGGCCGTATCTGGTCACGATTGAGGTCAAGCGCAGTTTCAACGGTCAGTTGCTGGCCTGGGACAGCAGCTGCAGCTGCCCGGTGGGTGATCAGTGCAAACACGGTGCCGCCCTGCTGATCAAAGCCGCCTACAAAGGCCACACCCTGCTGCAGGCCCAAGGCATCCGCTCGATGGCCAAACCGCCCACCGCAGAAGAACTGGCGATTGCCCGCGCCGCCGAGCAGGCACGCCTGCAGGCCGAGCAAGCCCAGGCGGCAGAAAAAGATGTCACCCGCTGGCTGGCTGAGCTGCAGCGCAGCAGCAACACTGATGACCTGGCAAACCACGCCGCAGTGGCGCGCACCACTGAAGCGCAGTTCAAAACAGAGCTGTTTTTATACCTGGTCAGCATCGGCCACAAACAAGGCATCAAGGAATACCCACAGCTGCAACTGGAGGTGGTCACCAGCTACCGCAAAAGCAACGGCGACTGGGCCAAGGCCAAAATTCTCAAAAACCAGCCCGAACGCGGCCAGCCAATTTATGACGAGGCCACCGAGGCCGACCACGACGTGCTGCAACTGATGCGCGCCATGCCCAGCAGCGGCCAGTACAACTACTACGGCTACAACCTGCGCAACAAAGTCCTGATCGATGGCAAATACGGTGTGTTGGCGCTTGAAAAAGCCGCTGGCACCGGCCGTCTGTATATGGGCGACACCCAAAGCCAGCCGCTGACCCCGCTGCAATGGGCGACACCGCTCGCCCTGAGCTGGGAATGGCACGAAGTGGCTGGCCTAAAAGCCGATGCCCCGCCCGGCTGGGTGCCGCGCCCCATGCTCAACCACTCGGCCGCGCACCTGTGCCTGAACAACCCCCCGCTGTACCTGGACACCCACAGTGGCACCTGTGGCCTGGCCGATGTGCAAGGCATGAGCATGGGGCAGGTGGCGGTGCTGTTGAAGACGCCACCTCTGAGGCCCGAAGCGCTGAAAAAGCATCAGCCCGAGTTGATCGAGCGCCTGGGTAGCGTGCCACTACCACCGATGCTGGAACAGCTTGAAACACTGACCGGCATTGAGCCCAAAGCCTGCTTGCACCTGCAGCCGGTGCTGCCAGAGCGCATCAGCCTGGATGGTCTGATGCGCGCCACGCTGAGCTTTGATTACGCCGGCCATCGTGGTTGGTGGGTAGGTCAAGGTGTCAACGTACTGGTTGAGAGCCAGCAAGGTCGGCGGCTGTTGCAGCGCGACCCGCAGGCCGAGCTGGAAGCCATCATGCACCTGCGCAACATGGGCTTTGCCAGCGATGGCCGCGACCACTTTGGCATTCCCGGCGTGCAGGCGCAGCAGCGCTGGCTGCAACTGGCTGACAGTGACTACGCCGAACTGCGCCAGGCCGGCTTTGAAGTCACGCTCGACGAGGCGCTGACCGACTGGATCAGCCGTGCCGACCATCTGGCGGTGGATTTGTCCGCCCACGATGGCGAAGAAGGTGCCACCTCGCCGTGGTTTGACCTGTCGCTGGGCATGGAAATCAACGGCCAGCGCCACAACATCCTGCCCTGGCTGCCCGACCTGATTGCCGTGGCCGCCAACAGCCCGCGTGACGAGGTCACCGGCCTACCTGACATTCCACCGTTCATCTTCCTCAACGACCCCAAGGGCGGCTTTATCCGCCTGCCCACCGACAACCTGAAACCCTGGCTCGGTGCGCTGCTGGAGCTGGTAGGTGACCGCGAGCACGATTTTTCAGGCGACAGCCTCAAGCTGTCGCGCTACGACGCGCTGCGCACCACCGCCTCACTGGGCGAAGGCGCGGTGTGGAGCGGCCCGCAGCACCTGCGCGACATGGTCAAAAACCTCGGTCACCGCGCCGAGCTGCCCGAGGTGCCGATGCCTGCCTCGGTCAAAGCCAGCTTGCGCC
>JAIFMT010000208.1 GCA_020048295.1 Rhodoferax sp. | reverse complement strand
TGGGCGCATTTCTGTGCGTTGCAGGGACTCTTCAAACAGGGCGGCAAAAGATTCAGACATTTTTGATGTGGCATTCACGCCACGGGGTTAGTTTTTTTGAACCTCAGCCGCAGTGCGCCAGTGCGGCGCGAAAGGGCGGATGAGGGACGGGTTTTGCCAGATTGACGAATCAAAATGGCTGCTTGCCTTGCCACCAGTTCAACACCAGATCGACCGATTGTTCAATCGACAAATCCGAGTTGTCTAATAGCCGGGCATCTTGCGCGGGCTTTAACGGTGCGGTGCTGCGGGAGGTGTCCCGTGCGTCGCGTGCTTCAAGGTCTGTGCAAAGAGCGGCAAGTGTAGCGGCGCTTCCCTTTGAAATCAACTGTTTGTAGCGCCTTTGTGCGCGTTGATCAGCACTTGCTGTTAAAAAAATCTTCAGTGGTGCAGCAGGAAAGATCACGCTGCCCATGTCGCGCCCGTCGGCAACCAGGCCGGGCAGGCGGCGAAAACCGTGTTGCAAACCCACCAGCGCCAGCCGAACCTGGGGCAGGGCGGCAACTTTGGAGGCGTTCATGCCAACATCCTCCGCGCGAATCGCCTCGGTGACGTTGTCGCCGCCAAGCAACACCTGATCGCCCTGAAACGCGATGTGCAGGCTGGGCACCAGGCTGGCAATGCTGGATTCGCCAGTGGCATCCAGGGGCAGATGGGCGCGCATGGCGGCCAGTGCGGTGATGCGGTACAGCGCGCCCGAGTCCAGCAGGTGGTAGCCAAGGGCACTGGCCACTTTGGCCGCCAGCGTGCCTTTGCCTGATGCCGTGGGGCCGTCAATGCAAATGACCGGAATGCCGTTGGCAGGTGTTTGCACCAAAGAAAACAGCGCTTCAAAATAATCTGGAAAGGTCTTGGCGACGCATTTTGGGTCTTCAATGCGCACCGGCAGACGCGCCGGGTTGAAGGCAGCCAGCGAGAAACACATCGCCATGCGGTGGTCGTCATAGGTATGGATGCTGGCGGCCCGCCAGTCAGCAGCGCTGGCCGGCGGGGTGATGCGGATGAAGTCTGCGCCTTCTTCCACCGTGGCCCCGAGTTTGCGCAGCTCGCAGGTCATGGCGGCAATGCGGTCGGTTTCCTTGACGCGCCAGCTGGCAATGTTGCGCAGTGTGGTGGGGCCATCGGCGTACAAGGCCATCACCGCCAGCGTCATGGCGGCATCGGGAATGTGGTTGCAGTCGAGGTCAATGGCTTTGCTGCTGATCTGGGCACCCATCAGCCGGGCGGCTTCGACAAAGCGGATATCGCCCTGAATTGAATCCGCCCCGACACCCTGAACTTTTATGCCTTTTAGGCCTCTAGCGCTTTCTGCTATTGCGCCAGCAGCTATGAAATAGCTAGCGGATGAGGCATCTGCCTCAACGTGGATGACGCCCGGCGAGCTGATCTTGCTGCCTGCGGGAATGGTGAAGCGCTGCCAACCGTCGCGCTGCACGTTGACGCCAAAGCGCGCCAGCAGGTTCAGCGTGATTTCGATGTAGGGGCGCGAGATCAGCTCACCCACCACCTCGATCACGATGTCTTTGGTAGCCACCAGCGGCAGCGCCATCAGCAGGGCGGTGAGAAACTGGCTCGATACATCACCGCGCACCTGAATCGGTGTCGTCAGCTGCAACGCTGGCACACCGATGCGCAGCGGTGGGTAGCCGGGGTTTTCAAGGTAGTCAATGCGGCAACCCAGCTGGCGCAGTGCATCCACCAGGTCGCCAATCGGGCGCTCGTGCATGCGTGGCACGCCGCGCAATTCAAAGTTGCCACCAACAACCGCCAGCGCCGCGGTCAGCGGGCGAATGGCGGTGCCGGCGTTGCCCATGAAAAGCATGGCCTGCCGGTTGGGCGGCTGGCCACCCATGCCGGTGATGACCACGCTGGTGCCGCTCTGCTGCACACCACAGCCGAGTGCCCGCAAGGCCCCCAGCATGACACGCGTGTCGTCCGAGTCGAGCAAATCATGCACGCTGGTCTGGCCGTCGCACAAGGCAGCCAGCAGCAGCACGCGGTTGGAAATGCTTTTCGAGCCGGGCAGGGTGATCGTGCCACCGGCAGACGCAAGCGCTGGCAGGTCAAGAAATGCGGTAGCAAACATGCGTCAGTCGAGTTGGTTCATGCGCCATTGGCTGCGTGCTGCGCTGGCCTGGGCAACGCGGGTTTCAAGGGTGGACCAGTCGCCATCGGTCAACAGCGCCTCAAAGGCCTGCAACTCAACCTGGAAAGCGCGGCTTTGCAGTAGCAATTCGTCGCGGTTGGTCAGGAAAATGTCGCGCCAGACCTTGGGGTCGCTGGCGGCGATGCGGGTGAAATCACGAAACCCCGGTCCTGCCAGCGACAAAAATTCCTTGCCGCGCTCCTGCCCGGCGATGGTGTTCATCAGCGCAAACGCCAGCAGATGCGGCAAGTGGCTGACGGCGGCAAACGCTGCATCGTGTGCTTGCGGCGACATTTGCACCACACGCGAGCCCACCGCCGTCCACACCTCTGAGGCACGCCTGAGCTGCGTGGGCAGCGTTTTTTCCACTGGGGTCAGGATGACCTGACGGTGCTGGTAGAGATCAGGGTCAGCGTTGTCAACGCCAGCGAGTTCCTTGCCGGCAATCGGGTGCGCAGGCACAAAGGAGCCCATCTGTTCGCGCAGGCCCAACTGCGCCGCAGCGACCACGTCGCCTTTGGTGGAGCCGACATCCATGATCAGCATCTGCGGCGTGACCATGTGTTTGATGGATTTGAATGTGGCCTCGGAAGCTGCCACCGGCACCGCGATCAGCACGATGTCTGCGCCAGAGACGGCCAGCAGCGCGGACGGTGCCGCCACATCAATCACGCCCAGCTGGCGCGCCCGCTCGGTGGTGCTGGGCGACTTGCTGTAGCCGACCACGCGTTTGACCAGACCGGCCTTTTTCAGCGCCAACGCAAACGAGCCACCCATCAGGCCGCAGCCGATCAAACCGAGTTGTTCAAACATGATTATTCGGCCACCGGGTAGGTACCCAGCAGCTTGTAAAACGCGCAAAGACCGCGCAGTTCGTCTAGCGCTGCCGCCACATTCGGCTGCGACGGATGACCTGCCAGGTCGATGTAAAAGTAATATTCCCATTGCCCCGAGCGGGCCGGGCGCGACTCAAAGCGCGTCATCGAGACGCCGTGTTTTTTCAGCGGTACCAGCAAGTCATGCACGGCACCGGGCCGGTTGGTCACTGACACGATCAGGCTGACGCAGTCATTGCCGGTGGCTTGTGGCGCCGCCAGCGTTTGCGGCAGGCAGATGACGGCAAAACGGGTGCGGTTGAAGGCATCGTCCTGAATGGCGTAAGACGTGACGTGCAGGCCAAATTCGCTGCCGGCGCGCTCGCTGGCAATCGCTGCCCAGGCCGGGTTGGTGGCGGCCAGGCGCGCGCCCTCGGCGTTGCTGGCGGCAGCGCGGCGCTCGGCATGGGGCAGGTGGGTGGTGAGCCAGTCCTGGCACTGGGCCAGCGCTTGCGGGTGCGCATACACCGCTTCGATGCCGGCCAGGCTGGGTTCCAGGCGCAGCAGGTTGTGGCGCACCAGAAAACTGGTTTCGCCAATGATGTGCAGTGGCGAGTTCAACAGCAGGTCAAGCGAGCGCGAAATCACCCCTTCAGACGAATTCTCGATGGGCACCACACCGTATTCAGCACTGCCTGCGGCGGTGGCGCGAAACACCTCGTCAATGCTGACGCACAGTACGCGCGCCATGCTGGCGCCAAAAAACTGGATCGCGGCCTGTTCGCTGAAGGTGCCCGCCGGCCCCAGGTAGGCGACCCGCTGCGCTGCTTCGAGCGAGCGGCAGGCCGACATGATTTCGCGCCAGATGATGGCCACGCTGTGCTGCTTGAGCGGCCCTGCGTTGTTGGCTTGCAGGTTGGCAATCACCTGGTTTTCACGGTCAGGCCGAAACACCGCCGAGCCGTCAAGGCGTTTGATTTCGCCAACCTCGTGCGCCAGCGCTGCGCGCCGGTTGAGCAGCGCAATCAACTCCAGATCCAACGCGTCAATCTGCGTGCGCAATTCAGGAAGGGTTTTGGCCATGGCAGTTGGTAGAAAAGTAAACGTAAAACTTCAGCATCTGGTGGAACTCCAGGCAAGCACAGACGGCAACGCAGGCGCTTCAGCCGTGCTGCGCTTCAAAATCCTGCATAAAGCTGACCAGCGCCTGCACACCTTCCAGGGGAATGGCGTTGTAGATGCTGGCGCGCATGCCGCCCACCGATTTGTGTCCCTTGAGTTGCAGTAGCCCGGCGTTGCGCGCAGCGGCCAGAAAGGCTTCATTGAGGCTTTCATCGCGCAGATAAAACGGCACGTTCATGCGCGAGCGCACGGCCTTTTCAACCCGGTTGAAGTACAGCTGTGAATTGTCGATGGCCTCATACAGCAGGGTCGCCTTGGCGATGTTGCGCGCCTCGATGGCGGCGATGCCGCCCTGGCGCCTGAGCCACTGGAACACCAGGCCAGCGATGTAAATCGAGTAGGTGGGCGGGGTGTTGTACATCGACTCGTTGTCAGCCACCGTCTTGTAATTCAGCGCGCTGGGGCAAATTGGCAGGGCGCGGTCAAGCAGATCCTCGCGCACCACCACCAATGTCAGTCCGGCCGGGCCGAGGTTTTTTTGCGCGCCACCAAACGCCAGTCCAACCTTCGACCAGTCCACCGGACGCGAGGCCACATGCGACGAAAAATCAACCACCAGCGGCGCCTCGCAGCCAAGCGCCTTGAGGTCTGGCAAGCTTGGGTACTCAACGCCATTGATGGTTTCGTTGGAGCAAATATGCACATACGCCGGCTGATCGCTGAGTTGCCAGGTGGCCGGGTTGGGCAAGCTGGTAAAGCCGCTGGCCAGGGTCGTAGCCGCGACATGCGCGTTGCAATAGCGTGCTGCTTCCTGTGCTGACTTCTGGCTCCAGCTGCCGGTCACCACAAAGTCAGCCGTCTGTCCGCGTGACAGATTCAGCGGCACGATGGCGTTTTCAGCCAAGCCGCCGCCCTGCATGAACAGCAACTTGAAGTGGTCCGGCACGGCCAGCAGCTCGCGCAGCTCCGCTTGGGCTTCGGCGTAAATCTGACCAAATTCGCGGCCACGGTGGCTCATTTCCATCACGCCCATGCCGCTGCCATGCCAGTCGAGCATTTCGGCCGCTGCCTGCGTCAAAACTTCTTCGGGCATGGCGGCCGGGCCGGCGGAAAAGTTGTACGGTCTGTTCATCTGGAAATATATAAAAAATCAGGCTCTAGCCCTTATGTGTATTGCGCTATCAGCTATTAAAAATATAGTTCAAGCATCTGGCAGAGCGCTATCGTTGCCAGCCGGGTCGTCGCCCGTCACATCGCCCACAGCGGGGATGGCATCGTTTTCAACAATGCGCTGCAGGCCGCTGAGTTGAGAGCCTTCGTCCAGCCCGATCAACGTCACGCCCTGCGTGGCGCGGCCGAGTTCACGGATCTCGCTGACCCGGGTGCGCACCAGCACGCCCTTGTCGGTGATCAGCATGATTTCATCGTCAGCGTGGACCAGTGTGGCAGCCACCACCTTGCCGTTGCGCTCACTTTGCTGGATGGCAATCATGCCCTTGGTGCCACGGCCATGGCGCGTGTACTCGGTGATGCTGGTGCGTTTGCCGTAGCCGTTTTGCGTGGCGGTCAGCACGCTTTGCGACTCGTCTTCAGCCACCAGCATGGCGATCACGCCTTGGCCTTCGTCGAGCATCATGCCGCGCACGC